>JAFGJC010000269.1 GCA_016929305.1 candidate division CSSED10-310 bacterium
CATCGTGAGGTGGTTGATAATGGGAGATCGGGTTTTCTCGTCAGCGATCCATCAGATTGGCTGGAAAGTCTGTCGAAACTTATCGAAGATAATTCACTCAGAAAAAGTTTCGCGACACATTCTTTAAAACATGCAGATGGTTTTACATGGAATCGCAATGCTTCATGCTTGATGAGTGTTACTCAGAAAGCTTTGAAAGAAGCGTGCGCTTCCGGAAAACGACAACCCAAAGCTGCACGGATACGGAAATTACCACCGTACTATATTTGGAAAGCACGTGAAATTATCCGTAAATACGGGTGGATTGTGCTCGTAAAGGAATCAATGGGTTGGATCCGGCGGAGAATAATCCGATAACATCACTACTGTCACATTCACTCTGTCGCTTTACTTCGTTTCGGCTGGAATGACAATTCTTATTTTGCGATGCTTAATGCATGCGATAACGCTAGTCTACAGATTGTCGTCTGGACAGATCCGTCGATAATATTCCAGATTCTTGACGCCGACGTCCATATCCACTATTTCGCGTTCATAGCATTGTCGAAACACACGATGCGTTAATATATCAAACCTATCCAGTCCGGGTGCTTCAGTTCTCGGTGAAATAGAAGGGGTGATTCCTTTTTTAAGCGAAGCACCGCTAAGCACAACAAAATCAGGTTTGAGTGACAGCACATAATCGACGTCACGCCGATGATGCCCTGGCATTGTTTGATTTTTAACTTCAAATGGAACTCGAGCAATATGCCAATCACATAATCCTCGCATGTCGATCGTTTCCATCTCAGAATAATATGGCACTTTACCCGCAGGATGAATGGCGAGTCGAGGTATATCAAAGGGATCTTCAAGAAGCATGTCTTGTTTAATTTTTTTCAGCTTCAGTCCCAGAACTTTATGAATATCAACAAATTCTTGCTGAGTTATTAATTGGTGGAACGTTGAATGAATCCAATTTCCCTTTAGATAGTACCAGCCTCCTCCCATGAGATTTGCCATTAAAATAAAACAGAGCGTTGAACCGATGATTCTGTAGTAACTGATAATCCGGGCAAGGGTGAGGGAAGCTATCATGATCAGAAAAGGCAATAGTGGTATGAACATTCGGAATCCTGGCATCCAGTCTCCACCGACGGCAATGATATACCCGATATATAAATAAGTCAGAACAGAAAGCGTCCAGATTCCGTCAATTCGCGGACGAATGAACAATCCGCCGATTACGAGAAGAATCAGCAAAGCACCACCTGAAACCAGGAATTTTTCCAGGTATGCTAATCCGTCAGATCCCAAAAACTGCAAGGGTCCCACTTTTGCGTAATAGGTATTCGGCAACCATTCCCCATAGTAAAATTTTCGCCACATGAAATGAGTGATCACGATCAATACGACGATACTCAGACGCTGAAGAAATGATTTTAGTTTTTCTTTGTAAGCGCCATATTCCAAATAGGAAAGACAAATCGTTCCAAACGCAAAAAACAAGCCTTCCGGTCGGATCAAGGTTGCAGCTGCCCACGCAACACCGGAACTCCAGCCATTTCGATCGCTTCTGTTCTCAACAGACATCAACAGACATGCCAGTACAATCATCCAAGAGAAGAAAAGTGTTTCCATACCCGTGCTTGACCAGAGAGCGACGGAAGGAATTGATGCCATTATCAATGCGGGCATGGAAATGGATACTTCCGATTCGAATGCTCGCTGCCGATGCATCCACAAGATTAAAAACAAAAGGAGTAAAACGGCGGAGACAGTACTTAAAAAGTATGCGGTTTGCGGCATGGGAAGTTTTACAAGAAATATGCCGGCAAGAAGTAATGTCCACAGAAAGTTTGAGTAACCCTCAACACGCCGGTCAAATTCTCGTTCTTGTACATTTTGGGATGATTCAGGTAAGAAATCGGGATGCACATTATATGAAAGTTCACCGTTCTCAGCCAGATTTCTTGCATATCGAAAACTAATGAACGCATCATCGTTTTTTGTATTGGAAAAGCCATCAAGCGCATAGATTTGGATTATTAAAATGATGATTGCGGCGGCTATTCCGAAACGATCCAGCTTGCTTATGGGTGTATATTGATCAGTCACAACAATGTCTTTTAGGCAATCTTAGAGAATTATCTGCCGCCAAATACTTTTTTAAAAAACTCTTCGGCATCCGTTGATGTGCTCGATGTCGATGATCGGCCAGTGTTGCTTGATGTCCTGGATGTTGCAGCTGTGCTGCCAAAGGAACGGGAACTGGAGGTATAGGCACTGCTGGATGAACGTGAAGATGTGCTTCGAGACTGTGTTCCTGCGATACCCCGAGAGGAGGACGTGGAGGAGCGCGATGAGTAACCTCCCGAACTCATCCCAACGGTAACCGCTTTCACTTTGAACATGATCGGTATGCCACCGTCATCCGGAACCGAAGCGATGCTTGCCGTATTTTCGTACAAGATATGTGCGTCTTCAGGGAGTTCTTCTATAAGTCCATTAAAACGAACAACTTTTCGTAATCTTTCCAAAGGAAACGTTGCGGTCATACCGGATGAAATGCTTTTGTAGGTAATGGTTTCATGATCCAAATCTATGAAATATTCGCTCACTCCAATTTTTGTCCCATTCGTTAACACAACGGCATATCCCGTTTGCTGTAACATATGATCTTCCGCTAGACTATTGAGACCAGCTGTTAATATGATCAAAATCACCAGTAGCATTTTTAACTTCATGTGAATACCTCCAGATCAAAAGCATATCAAGAATTACCAATAAGCTCACTGGTAAAACACCATTATTATAAATGACGGATTTCCTCAGGTCAAAACATGTTAACGAGCACAAAACAGCACCATGTTGATCCGTTCTAATCTTAGTATGAGATCATCGTGAAAAAAGTTCCAGGATATGTGTTATCCGTACGCAGCAATAGATGAATATCATTTGCTTTATCCTCTTATAATATGGTATACGACAAAAATTGTAGGATTAATGCCGTTTGTGGTCATTAATTTAGCGAGGAGTCAGCTGATGAAAGAAAAAGTCATTGAAGCATTGGATAAAATACGACCTTATCTTCAGCGGGATGGTGGAGATATCGAATTTGTTGACTATGTTGATGGGATTGTCAAAGTTAAGCTTCGAGGTGCTTGTTCGGGATGTCCGGGAGCAACCATGACATTGAAAATGGGCGTGGAACGAATTTTGAAAGAAAACATTCCCGAAGTTAAGGGTGTCGAAGCTGTGTGAGGCTATGAAGTAAATCAGAAAGCGTTATTATGGCTTTATCAATTGACCGAACCTGCATTTGCTGCGGTATTTGTATGTCCGTATGTTCTGAAAATGCAATATTGGAGGATGACCTCGAAAATACGTTTTTGATTCAGCAGGATCTCTGCACGGAGTGCAAAGCGTGTATTGAAGTATGTCCGGTGGGCTCAATTCAAATGCATTCTTGAAAATGTCACTGGGTTGCTTCTGCTGCTAATCTGGAGTGCTTGCGCAGGAGTCCGTTCTGTGCCGCCTGCTCAAAATAATTTACTTTCTGACCAAGAGTTCTGCAATGCGGAGCAACAGCAGCTCATCCTTGTTCCGGCAATAGGAAAACACAGAGATGATTTTTTCACAGGATCAACAACATGTGCTCAATGTCATACCTCTATCTTTTCTAATTGGCAGTCAACAAATCATGCCAGGCATTTTCAGCGGGATAAATGTGAAGTTCCTCATTCAGGAAATTGCGAAAGATGTCATGTGACTGGGAATTCGGAGTATTGTGTTGGGTGTGAAGCCTGTCATGGCCCTTCGGGAACACATAGTTTGTATCCTTCTCGTACAGTTGCTCCGGATTGTGTTTCCTGTGAGGTTGCTAAAGCTTGCATTCGCTGTCACACTCGAACAATAAATCCATCGTTTAACGTTGCATCACAGATAAGAAAAATTGATCATGGCCCTGATGACTCACATCCGGAAACTGATTAGTCCTGCCATTCTGTCGGTATTTGGTGGCGTGCTACTTGCGCTGTCCTTTCCCGAACCCGCTTTATGGATTCTGGCATGGATTGCATTGATACCGTTGATGTTTGCTTGTCGTAAAAGAAAACCGAAACAAGTATTCGGATACACTTTTATTTTTTCCTTAGTATATTTCACTCTGAGTCTTGCGTGGATCCGCAGGACGATGATTGATTATGGGGGATTGCCTGTTTGGTTGAGTCTGCTGTTCCTAGTCTTGTTAGCGTGCTACTGTGCAATCTATCCAGCAGCTGCTTTTTATGCCAGTTACAGGATAAAAAATCAATTTCCTGGTCTTTTCAGTCTGATATTGCCGGCTTCCTGGGTTACCGCTGAATACATTAGATCTCATCTTCTTACTGGTTTTCCATGGAATTGCATGGGACAAAGCCAATACACCGTATTAGCTTTGGTTCAAAATGCTGATTGGGGATCCTTTTATGGGCTCTCGTTCTTGATGGTAGGTTTCAATGTCACTGGCTTCCAACTGCTGGATAAACCGCTCAGAACACGTGCACTGGCGGAATTCGGATTCAACTGTTTGCTGATATGCTTCGCATTGAGCTATGGATATTTTCGATTATCTGAACCGATATCAGGTGATGATGTAACCTTTGGTGTCGTCCAGGGCAATCTTGATCAACATATGAAATGGAATGCGAATTCCGAAATAAGCAACCTGGAAAAGCATCTTGAACTTTCTCGGTCAATCCTTGCTGAAAAACCTGCTTTTATTGTCTGGTCAGAATCTGCGTTGACGTTCTATTATCGGTTTGGAATGCGATATCAAACACCCGATGACAGTTCACTCGGGGAGAAAATAAAAAAATTCGTAAAGGATTTTAATGTGCCAATTATCACTGGTACGCTTGATCGTTTAGATCATCAAGTATACAACAGCGCTTGCCTGATTCCTCCTTATGGGATGGAAAGTTATTATTATAAAAC
>JAFGJC010000270.1 GCA_016929305.1 candidate division CSSED10-310 bacterium
AAACTCGACTTTCCGGGTATCGACCGGAGGTTGTCCGCCCCACAAGCGGAATAGTTTTTCGATGAGCAGCGCAGGAAAATAGATACTCCATAACGGCGGCCGAAACCGGGGAATGGCACATCCGGTAGCATCGGCAACGGTCATGCAGAGTTTTTCCACGGACATGTAATCCGGTCCAGCCAGATGGTAGACCCGTCCTTCGATACCGGTAACTGTCGCGCACTTAATTAAACCCTCCACGACATCGCCGATCCATACGGGATGTTGCTTGTTGCTTGCCTTACCGATGATAAGAAATCGTCGTTTTGCAATCATTCGGAAAAGCCGAAGAGTTCTGGTATCTCCCGGGCCGTATACCCATGCCGGGCGGGCGATAACTGCCGGGAATCCTTTCCTCGCTGCCGCCAGAGCAACTTCTTCGCCTTCCCGTTTTGTCATTTCATAGAAATCAACAGGCTTCGGCGGTGTTCCTTCGCCGGCGATTTCCCGGGAAGGCAGCGGACCCAGAACACCAACGCTGGAGACATGCACAAAACGTTGCAGATCTGATTTTTGCCGGCATGCGTCCATCAGGTTCTCTGTTCCTGTAACATTGACGCTGCGGTATTTTTCCAGGGATGTATGTGCCGGTCCCAGAATTGCTGCGGCATGAAACACCGTGTCGATACCGCTTACCGCATCGTTGAGTTTTTCAACATCATGCAGATCTCCCGTTACGATCTGAGCTCCCAGCAATCCCAGCTCCGCCGCTTTCTCAGGATTTCTGATCAATATCCGTGGTGTGATACCCATTTTCAGTAAGGATCGAGTGAGATGACTGCCGATAAATCCTGTTGCTCCCGTCACAAGCACCTGATTCATTGTTCGGTGAGCGGTATTCATACTGCTATGATTTCTTTCCGTTTGGTCTGTGTTCGCCGGACAACCGATCGTGACTGGCATGACGATAACGCAGCGAATAGATAATGCCACCGATAAGCGCAAAGGCAATTTGCACACTCCACGCAAGCTCGGAAAAAGCAACCGCTTTTGATGCCAGTCCTGGATTGACGAATCCAAATGCAAACCGGTCGACATTTTCCCGGATTCCAATACCTCCTAGGCTAACGGGAACCATCAAGGCTACGGTACGGACAGGAATGACAACAAAGAAGAAGAACAACGGCAAATCGATATCCAGTGCTTTTGCCAAAAAATAGTAGTGCAGGAAATAGTTCAGTTGCAGTATTGTTCCTACGGCCAGGGCACTGACCAAATATCCAGGTTTGCCGCCAAAAATGCGAAAAGCCTGATATACCTTTCGCGCAAACGGTTCCAGTTTTTGAATGATGGGAAGTCGAAGCAGCGTATTGAAAAAGAGCCGTTCGATCCTGGGATGGAAAAAAAGCGGGACAGCGAGCAAACCCGCCAGAAACACAGCGATATAGATTTCCAGTCCCGGTACTTTCTGCCTGATGTCAAACCCGATATCGATGTTGATCATCAGAACACAGGCTGCCAGAAACAGCATGGTCAACATCCCGGAGATACGTTCAACTAAAATAACAGCAAGAGGTTGAGCTGCGGAACCATGATCCCTGCCGGTATCGTATACGCGGATAATATCGCCGCCGACACGAGTCGGCAGGAACATGTTGAAAAAATGACCGACAAGATAGTAGGAAAACAGTTTTCCGATTTTCTGAGTGATATCCTGAGCCTTTAACAATATTTTCCATCGCCATGACGACAGGAGCAATCCAGTCAGATGAAGAGAAGCGCCCAGCAGCAACCAGGTGATTTTGACCTCTTTAAATTCCCGCAAAATGGCCAAGGCATCGACATTGCCGTAGGTGAACAGAAAAATGATTAAACCTGAGCTGAAGAGTATTTTTATTAACAGGATCAGCGTTTTCTTCATACAATATCACGTCTGCGATGATTCAGAAGGAGATTCATTTCCCTTCTGACCGGCTCTGTCCTTGATAATTTTCACGGGAACACCCGCTGCGATTTTGTAATCGGGAATATCCTTATTTACCAGGCTGCCGGCACCGATAACGACACCTTTTCCAATGGAACATCCGTCAAAGATGGTCACACGGGCACCCAGCCATATGTCTTCACTCATCTGGATCCCATCCACCTGAGATCCCTGTTGAATGATGGGCATATCAATGCGGTCAAAGTTGTGTTTACCACCTCCGATAATATAGCAATAGGCTGCCCATAGATTCTTGGGACCGATAACGACATTCTTCTCGGAATGTATCATACAATTCAGACTGATATTGCTGTTATCACCTATTGTAATATTCCCGTTTTTACATGATATGACCGTGTTCCGTGCGATAATGACGTTATCTCCGATAGTGATGCCTTGATTGGTCTCACCCTTGGCATCCAGAACGACCAGATCATCAAAAACGCAATGGTCACCGACGCGGATTTTATGCGGATGGCGAAGCGTCATATCCCTGCCAAAAACCGTACCTTTTCCTACATGCCCCAGCAGGCGTGGGTAGAGTATTTTTCTGAGGAAATACCCTAAAGCTCCGGAACATCTATTGCATATCAGCATGATCAGTTCATATTTGATCAGCCGCCACAGACCAGATCGCCCGATAGTCATCATCTGATATTTTTTCAAGGCGGATATTTTTTGATTGGTAAGTTGCGACTGAAGTTCGGTTTTTGATTCTTCACGAGGCTCGTGACTCATGATCACCCTCCATGTTAAAGATTCCTTCAATCAATGCCGCCAATTTCTCTTTGTATGCCGGATAGCTGTAGTATTTTTCTTCACGTTCTCTGGCGGCTGCCGCCAAGTCTTTTCTTTTATCCGGATTAGCATACAACTCCAGCAATCCATTACAGACCGCCTCCGGTGAAACCTCCGTCAATACTGCGACAGATCTGTCCAGCACCTGGGTATGCGTCAGCAGATCCGTGGCTAAAATCGGCACGCCTGATTTGAGATAGCTATAAAGTTTCAATGGAGTATTTGTTCCGATAATTCGAGGTGAAACTAGCACGTCACACGACGCCATGACAACTCCCATCTGCGCCCTCGGCAGTTTGCCCGGAATCCGGCAGGCGTTCAGTATACCGGCTTTTTGGCTGAGGTTTTTTATATTTTCAATTTGTTCGCCGGTGCCGCCGACCAGATATAAACAACTCGATGGGATCCGATTGTGAAATTTCGCAAACGCATCGATCAGCAGTTCCAGACCCTGATTGATTTCAAATGTCCCCGTATATCCAACAACAAAACCGTCTTCCAGACCCATCTTTGACTTGAAACTCCTGATTTCCTCAGGCGATGGAATTTCACCTTCCATTTGTGCAAGATTCTCGATCACCGCAACATTTGCGTCAGGAACAGCTTTAAGCGCGATTTCTTTCAAATGCGGACAGATTGCAATGATGCCCTGGGAGTGTTTGAGAATATATTTTTCAAACCGCCGCATCATATTCATGACAGACTTAACATTCAATGTATTGTAATTTTCGAATTGCTGGGGCAGACTGGAATGCATGTCATAAAGGTGTGGGAGATTGAATTTTCTGCTCAGTATCGCTCCCATCATCCCAGCCTCCTCATGCGTATGTATCAGGTCATAGGATGCCCGTTTTAATGCTCGGAATGCCTTGACGAACAGGCAGGCATCCAGAGGTATTTTCGCAAATGAAAATCCGATTTTTACGTCTTTTATTAGTGGAATGCGGCGGGTTCGGTGAATGGCAACATTGGGAAAAACAAAATCATCACCGAAAGGATATGTCAGCAGATCCACAGTATGGCCGAGATCTGATAACGCACGGCACCGATCCCGGATACTGAAAGGAGTGCCTCTTAACCGGAATACCGGTTCAGGTGCGATCATCAGAATTTTCATGATCCACTCTCTCAGCCAATACTGTTACCGGAGCGCCAAAAATATCCGTGAAACCCAACCGGGCAAGCTTCGATTCCACAAGCTTCGTAAATCGAACTGAACCCACCAACCGGTGAAATCCGAACGGCAAAACAAGATGACGGTCTATGGCACGCAGGGCAAATCCTTCCCGGTTCAGAGCCTTCGTTATTTCCTTGATGGAAAACACCCGGTATGGCTGATGATTGCGCCTTATTTTTTTCAGGATGTAGTGAGTTGCCGGGGAGAAGCCTGCAAATCCGGATCGGGGAGGAAAATCGACAATGACATACTGCTTTGCCAGCCGGCATATTTCTTTTAGCGCATTGTGCCAGTCGATGACATGCATGAGCATTCTGAGTGATATGACAGCGTGAAATGCATGGTCTTTGAATGGCAATTCATGGGCATCAGCTCGAAGAATGTCGATGGACCTGCCCTGCAGCCAGCTTTTTTCCTTCAGGACTTTTAGCATCGGGAACGATGCATCCACTGCCACCACACGGCCGG
>JAFGJC010000271.1 GCA_016929305.1 candidate division CSSED10-310 bacterium
CCAGGCTGTCATAAATGAAAAAAGTGCTGTGATGGCAATGACGGGCCGGGCGAGTGGCATCATAATTCGCCAGAATATGGTAAATGTGGATGCGCCATCAACGCGTGCCGCTTCCTCCAGATCTTTTGGAATCGTATCGAAGTAGCCCTTTAATATCCAGACACAAAATGGAATGGCTGTCGTTGAATAAACAAACACCAGACCGGCGATGCGGTCTAATAGATGCAATTTTTCCAAGATAATATACAGAGGTATCAACATCAAAGTACCTGGAAACATTTGAGTTACTAAAAAACTGATCAAACCAGCGCTTCGCCCGGGAAAACGAAATCTTGAAAATGCATACGCAGCCGTGCAGGCAAGTAAAACTCCAATGAGAGTTGTGCTGATCGATATGATCGCGCTGTTCAGCAGCCATGTAAAAAATGGTTGTTCAAAAAGAATGAATTTAAAATTATTCAGTGACACCTCCTGCGATACCACTGAAAGATCCGTGCTTAACCCCTCGGATGGATCCAGCGCGATTTTAATAACCCACAGAACCGGATAGAGCGTAAGCACACTGGCCAGCACCAGGATCATGTGTTGCAAAATACTCATTTCTAACGATACATTTTCTTCCCGTTTCAATCGAAAGCTCCTTCTGTTGCATGTGTAATTCGATTGGTTATCGCGCTATACAAGAACAGAACGAAAAAGATGACAAGCGAATATGCCGCGGCATATCCATAGTTCAGCTTTTCAAATGCCCATCGATAGGCGTCGACGATAAGAATGTCCGTAGCTCCTTCCGGAGCGCCGCCTGACACCAGATAAATGATATTGAACATGTTGAATGTCCAGATCGTGCCGAGAATGATTGCGGGGAAGAGCGCGCTTTTCAACAATGGAAGTGTGATGTGTTTGAACTGCTGGTATCTTGATGCGCCATCGATGGATGCCGCTTCATAGAGTTCACCCGGTATCGACTGCAGTGCGCCCAAGGAAACGACCATCATAAACGGAAAACCCAGCCAGACATTCGTTGTCAGATTTGCAGTAAACGCCGGCCAGAAAGTTTTAAACCAGCTAATCCCTCCGATGTGATTGCATCCCAAATAACTTACCAATTCGTTTAGAATTGCATTCACTTCACCAAATTGACTGTAAAAACATTCTAGTGGATAGAGCATTGCTTTTACTAGGAATGTCATAGGAAGCAGCAGTATGACAATTGATTTCGAGTAAAAACTTCCCAGTGCATTCAGCATCGCGTTCACAGCACCAAACTGACGGTGAAACATACCTTTCCAGATCAATGCAGTAATATAGTTGGGGATAGCCCAGGGCAGAATCAACAGGACACGATAAAAACGTTTCAGTTTCAGGGTCGGTCGATTGAGTATCAGGGCAAGTGATAATCCAATAAAGACATGCAGGCATACATTGGATACCGTCCATAAAACCGTCACGGCAAGAGTAAAATAAAAATTATCGGGTTTAGTTATCGAAAAATCACTTAAAATGGCAACGAAATTGTCAAGACCGACGAACGTCCATTCTCCCTGCTTAATTTGCATAAAAGCCAGGATTACTCCATAGATCAGCGGTATGGCCACCAGTATGATCATACCTGTCATCGCCGGCATAATGTACGCGTATGCCGTTCGGTGTCGCTTGACTGCTCGATACGCCGATAAAGCTCGTTCGTTATAGAAGAACCAGTAGACCAGAACACCAGCCAACAACGGCAGAATTCGAATAAAAAAAGGTAGTTTAGGTTGAGTTTTCAAGATACTTTCCGCATCTGAAGTTATCTGATGTATCAGGGAGTCGTTTTGAAGCAGTTGCTGGTACTGTGGCGGGTCTGAAACCATTGAAATTAAACCGGATTCGATGCGATGAAGTTGCTGGCTGTCATCGGGTTGCCATAGGGTTTCATATGGGGATAAAACAAAAAATCCCCAAATTCCGAGTGTTGCCAGAATAAAGAAATGCAATGAAGCTATGATTTTTTTGGTTGCCGCCCATGATGCAGCTCCACCGATTGCAGAAAGAATCAGGAGTGCTGCCAATGGCAACAACCATGGGGGTTCAGTGTCATCTAGCACAATAAAATGTATCAAACCTGATGGGTTATTGTGTTCGTCAGTCAATGGCGCACCGTAATAAAGATAGCCCGGATTACCGCTGTGATTACCGTGAAAATCAGCAATTCTGAAAGCTTCACCGTCGTTGCCATATCCAAATTTCAATTTTCGAAGAAGATCGTACATCTCCTTGTCAAACAAATTCCGGGGATCGAACGGTGTGTTTATCCGGTCAGTATTCACATGTAGAAGATAACGGTTCTGTTTTACGACGATTGCAGTTTTAATAAGAGGACATGCTTGTTGCAATGATTTCAATGCATTTTCAGGTTTAGATTCACGGTTGTTTAAAATTTCCGATTGAAGATATGCATCAGAAATCCGGGCGATATATCGGGTTTTGAGGGTGGCATACCAGCGGTGCGAAGGAATTCCCAAAAAATATAAAACTGTGCAACTGAAAAGAAGGGCAGTAAAAATGCCGATAAACCGGTATTTTTTCATTTTATTTCCGGAAAATTTGGATGTTTTCTTGAATTTTCTGTTGCGCTTCCTTTAAAGCCGCACTTGGATCAGCATTCTTATTCAAAACTTTTGAAATCGCGATATCCATTGGTGTCCATATCATCCTCATTTCTGGAAAATTCGGCATCGGCACACTATTGTCAAGTTGTTGTTTAAAAATTTCCAGCCAGGGATCCGATTTCACTTCCGTTTCGTTATAAGTATCCGCATTGGCCGCTGGTTGCTTGCCTTCTATTGCCATTACCGTTGTGTAGGGTGCCTGAGTCAGTGCGTTTATCACCTCAAACGATTCCAGAGGGTGCTCTGTTTTTGAACTCATCATAAATGCTTCTACCGTCAGGAATGGCTTGCTGGGTTGGTTGTTTTTCGAAATAACCGGCAGTGTCGCGATTCCATAATCGATATCTTTCGCAATTTCAGCCCTGAACCAGGGACCTGAAATGACCATTGCCGCTTTATTATCATTAAACAGGGTTGTTACCAGTGAATTCGAGATTTCTTCTGGAAGAATATGGTGTTTTCTATGAAGATCCCTTATAAAGATGAGCGCTTCGATGTTTTCCGGTCTGTCGATAACCGGATTACGTTGTTCATCAAAAAAACCACCTCCAAATCCATAGAACCAAAGTGCATTGTAGTATGTCAAACCGTTTTCATAGACCAATCCGAACTGCTTGTTTTCAATCTGTGTGTTAGCTTTGGCCAGGCTGATGAAATCATCGGTATTAACCGGCGGCTCCTTTATAAATTTCTTATTGTAAAACAGTGCCGTGCATTTAAAAGCTGTGGGCAGACCGTAAATCTCACCATTATATTCCAGTGATTTCAACGTTATCGGGAGGAATCGTTTTCTGATATCGTCAGTGATCCAAAATCCGACCGGTTGAATGACATCATTGACAGCCCAATCGCCAATGCGGTCTTGAGCGAAGATAAAGATATCAGGTCCTTTTCCGCGAGGTATTGCAGCTGAAATTTTATCCGGGTAAGCATCGTGAGGAACCTGGAGCGTTTGCACGTTGATATTGGAGTGAGATTGATTAAAAGACGCGATATTCTTTTCTAGCGCATCTTTCTCCGCACCTCTGTAACTGTGCCATAAAACAAGGTCAGTCGCGGCAAAAGTATTGATGGCATAAAATATGTTGATTAAGAATACAACTCCCAAATGCTTCATCTGGATATCTCCCCGCCAACAAAAACCTGAAAATGATTTTTTATACCTTGGTAACTCGCTCTAAATTACCTTAAAAGATAATATATTATCAAGGAAAACTTATGATGGGCAATTCGCAAACTAGAAGTAATGCATGCCATTTCTGTAGGAATTGCATGACGAATCCATGGTAGAAATTTCAATGTGAGTTTGGGAGAGGTTTTGAATATTTTAATCCGTGCCCCGTGAACGATGAAATGATCTGTTCATCGTTGGTCAACTGCTGAACATACAATGTGACACCTGCAATTGTTGCGGCGGTAGCGGGTTCAACGTAATAACCTTCTGACCATTTTTCCTGGAGTGTTTTCTTAATGCAATTTTCGGAAACAGTAATCAAATCGCCGCCGGTTTCTGAAATACATGATAAGATCTGCTGAATTCGAGGGGGATCCGATACAGCGATTCCTTCGGCGATGGTTTGGCAGTCATTGAGTTTCACTGAACAGAATGGATGGATTGCTTTATAGATTGGAGCACAACACTTTGCCTGAACACCAATGAATTTCGGTATTTTTGATATGACACCGGATGCCTTTAATTCCTGGAACCCTAAAAATGCTCCTAGAAATAAGGAACCATTTCCGATGGGAAGGATAACCGTATCTGGAGCTGACCAGCGGCGCTGTTCGCAGACTTCGTATGCCCAGGTCTTGATTCCATGAATAAAAAATGGATTGTAATAATGACTGGCGAAATAGGTTTTTTCAGCAATTTTAAAGGCGGCTTCAGCAACGGTTTTTCGTGAGCCATTTACCGTGCGTATTATTGCGTTATATCGAGATATTTGAAGAAGTTTTGCCTCTGATGCCGAATCGGGGACAAAAATCTCGCATTTTATACCTGCTTTGGCAGAATACGCTGCGATTGACGCGCCAGCATTACCTGAGGAATCTTCAACAACTGACGGGATCTTCAAATAATTGAGATGGGTGATAAGAACCGCCGATCCTCTATCTTTGAAAGAACCCGTCGGGAAAAGCTGATCCTGTTTGAAATGAACTGTTTGACCGGATATATCGATAGGGAGTAATGGTGTCAGTGTTTCCCCTAAACTTACCGGGATAGCATCAGGATGCAACGGAAGCACTTCTCGATATCGCCATAAACTGAATGGTTTGTTCTTTAATGTTTCAGGATCAAATGATACTCGCAGTTGAATATCGAGAAATCCACCGCAAATGCACATCCAGACAGATTCAAAAAGATCGTATTTGCGGTTGCATTTGCTGCAAATTAGACAATTCATAACACCGGAAAATAATGCTGAGTCCATAATAAGTCAATATTATTCTTAGCTTAACAGGAATACATATAAAGACCTTTGCTCAAACACGCATTTTGGTTTAAACTTAGTTCGGCACATGACAATACCGTTATTCAAATATTTTCCGGAGCTGATGCAGCAAATTCCGCGGACGGACATAATTCCACACGCCACTCCTGTAGGATATCTAAGAAAACTTGGAGCTGCTTTAAATTATCCTGACATGTGGATAAAAATGGATTCTTATACAGCGAGTCCATACGGAGGAAACAAGCCGAGGAAACTTGAGTTTCTTTTGGCTGATGCTATTAAAGCCAACAAGCGGGAAATACTGACTGTGGGCGGCATCGGATCAAATCATTGTCTGGCAACAGCGATTTATGGAAAGAAGCTGGGTTTTAAAGTCCACCTGTTGCTTGTCCCTCAACCGGTAACGGAACATGTTAAAATGAGCGTAAAACTATTTTCTTACCACGGAGCCGTACTTCATTTATGCGGAAGTTACCGTCAAGTGGATTCTTTTGTAAACAGTTTTTTACGTTGCAATTCAGATACTTACTATATCCCCGCGGGAGGATCGACACCGCTCGGTGTCCTGGGCTTTGTCAATGCTGCTTTGGAGTTGAAAGATCAGATTCATGGAAAAGAGATTCCCAAACCAGATCATATCTTTTTACCTGCTGGCACTTGTGGAACACTTGCCGGATTAATCCTTGGATTTTGTTTAGCTGAAATTCCAGTAAAAATTCATGGTATTAGAGTGGTGGATGAAGGGATAACAAATGTTGAGACGGTGTCGCATCTCATCAATGGAACTCTGGAATTGCTGACGGCTTCCGGATGTAAAAGTGTTTCCGGATTTGACATGAAATCGGCATACACCCTGCATAACGATTATTTTGGGAAAGGGTATGGTGAAGCAACACCCGAGGGAGAAGAAGCTGCATTGATGTTCAAGAGTCTGGAAAATATAGATCTTGAAGTTACATATACCGCGAAAGCTGCTGCAGCAATGTTGTCTGCTGTGAAATCTCACGCTGTAAGCGGTCCCGTTCTATTTTGGTATACTTTTGCAGGACCTGTGTTCGCGTCTTTATCTAGAAAGATAGAGAATTCAATAGTGCCTAATGAGTTCAGAAGATTTCTTTAGTTTTGACGCATTTAAATAACCCCCGCCCGGAAAGTCCGTGCTTGTCGAATTCTACAGAACAACCTGCTTCAGAGAGCAATCTCATAATTGTTTCATGCGTGAACAGACCCAATTCGTGGGTTTCACAAATATGATCCGTTCCCTGAGGTGTTCCAATAAGATAATGAAGATCAAAGTGTGATATTGAACCTGACACAAAGCTTGTATTGACTCGAGCAATTTTTAAATGCGGTTCATCGATGAAAATACCATGGACCGTATTGGGTTTCCATTCATCAGGTTGGAACCAGGGTTCTAACAATAACAGTCCCTGGGGTGTCAAGTGGGTTGCGAAGGTATTGAGGGTTTTCGTCAGACGGGACAATGTCTGCACATAGCCAATAGATCCGAAAAGACAGGTGATGACATGATAGGATTTGGCCAGATTAAAATCAGCCATATCTTGACAGTGAAAGGTGATATCAGGATTTTTTTGTCTGGCAACATCAATCATCTCCTCCGAATAATCCAAGCCCTCAGCATTACTGATCGCTTTCAGATATTGAAGATGACTTCCGGTGCCACATCCAACGTCAAGGAGGGATGGCGTAATGTTCCCAAAATGCTTTTTGATGATTTCTTTTATCTGAGCAGCTTCCGACTCGAAATCCTTAAAGCGGTAAATAATATCGTAATATTTAGCAGTCTCGTTGTACATTACTGAGTTCTAACCGCAATGACCTGCATAATCTTTTAGCCAAAATTCTTCATGGATTTTTATTCATTCCCGCAGTCATTCCTTGCATGAGTTGAGCGAGAGCATCCAAGTCGTCCTTATACTTTTCTTCAAGTTGCTTCGCTTTTTTGGCCATCACGGTATTGCCTTCATATTTTTTCCCCTTCTTTTCCATTTCTGCGGATCGTTTCATTTCCTTTCCAATTAACAGTCCGAGTTCATAGCCTTCCTGATAAGGTGTTTTTTCCTTGCAGTTTGCGATGATCATCATAAACCCTAACACACATAATAGAACAGCAAATTTCTTCATTTTCACGACTTCCTCCGAAGAAGCGATTCAGGATTGGCAGACTTATTTCGTTTCCCAATAGGGCCATACATTACTAACGTTACCTGATTTATCTAATGCTTGCACTTCCAATATGTAATCCCCGGCAGGAATTCCAGCGGGCCAGTTGAATTCAAGTCCATAGATACCATTTCCAAGGTTGGTGAAGTACATTCTGAGGTCGATGCCATAATACATTAATTTCACCGTGGTGATATCATCATAACCATCAGGATCCTGCAATGTTACATAAAGCCGCATCATTCCGCCGCTTTCCGTTACGTCATTTGACCAGTAAGCGCCACCGGTTATCACGGGATTCGAGCCGGCGGATGCCATACTCCCAGAAACCGGTTGCGCGGAAGTGAGGATATTCAACAGTTCCGATTGACTGGGTTTGAACGTCTGAGTGCCCGTCTGACTGACATGGAGAAAAGGCCAAGATACCGAGGTCATACCGGTATGCGAGATAGCGTTAATACTGAAGATGTAACGATCGATAGGAAGTATATCCGCCGGCAGATCAAACGCGATACCATAGATTCCATCACCGGGGGCTTGATCTTTATGCATTCCGTCATCATACATTTCAAGCAGCGGAAACGGTGTCACCGGAGCGGTAGAAGTACCGCCATAATAAACCATGACATGATCGATGAAACCGGAAGCCCATGCATTGAAAGTTAATGATATTGATTCTGAAACCGATGCGGGATTTGGTGTAATTGTGGCGAATAGAATTTCCGGTGGCTCGTTCGCTTCGGGATCACCGAAGCCTAATCTCATCGTATCTCCGTGTTCTACGTTGACGACGATGCGTTGTGTGAGTGCACAGGTACGATCGCGCTCAAGATTATCGCGGTGCAATAACTCCGCGTCACCGTATCGAAGGTAGACTGATCCGTTATTGATATTTTTCAAGCCGATGTAATCATCATAGATTCCACCCAGTTCGACTAGCGCGCTTTTCCCGGTAAGCACGGTATCCAAAGGATTTGGTGAAAATCCGAATTCGACAGAAAGATTGTCGAGGGATTCGTCGAGTTCATAGCTGATAGAACATTCACTTGAGCCATCCGGAAGCGTTATCTGACGGCGGATTCGCAAGTCGGGACTATAGAAAACAACACCGTTTGTTCGAAGGTTAACCAGATATACATCATTGACGTATTCACCTTCCCGAAAACCGGAAACCCTGTTAATGGATGCATCAGGATCTATGGATATGAACTCGTCAAGGTTTTCATCTTCAGATCCTCTGTCAGGATATGTGATGCTCGCACCAATAACCTCTGTAATGCTGTCCGGTAATTCGGAGCGTGTGAAAGCTTTTACCAGTCTACCTCCGTCATTCTCGAAAACCATGAAAATCCTGTTGTTCCTGAGTATCACCTCATTTTCACCATCAAGATCGACATCCTTTAATTCGCTTACGGTAGTCTGATTATCAAATGATTGATTGGACCAGGCAATAGCTTCGGCGATGATGTTTACATCCCTGAGATGGTTACATGCCGGTAAAACCCAGTGAACCAAGATACCTTTTTCGTCATCATCATCCTCATTTTCAGTGATTGCGCGAACGGTTACTTCATCATGCCACCCTGTCTCATAGATACCTGTCATGTATGTATACACAGCATAATTCCAAAATGGGTGACTAAAGCCGCCGCCAAATTCCGGTATCAGGTGCCAGGTTTCGGGAATGATGCCTGTTTCCCATGCGGTCTCAGAACTATCTGACCACTGCCACATTCCATGAAACGATTTCCCATTGGGCAACGGTATTGCAGGATATGAACCATTTCCCGATCGATCGTACTGCCATCCTTTCAATGCCGGTACTGTATCGGCAAAACTGAATTCATTATCCGAACCATAATACCAGTTGTGGTATCCATCGTCCCAGTCATCGTTTCTGGGATTATTGTCAACGTTTGCAAAATCCGGATAAGGATTGTCGTTTCCGAAATTACCTTCACCAGCGTCCCGTAACCAGGCATATGTATCCATGGGAAGTGTATCCATTAACCAGTAAGGTGGCATGGGCAATCCGTAGAATGGCGGCAAGTGATTGATCAAGGGTGTGTCGGTAACGGTATCCCAGACATCACCCGAAGAATCGCCGTCAAGATCTACTTCACCCGCTAAGATTCTGGATGTTGTTGTCATTTCTATCCAGGGATGAGATGCGATCCATGTGGTCACGATTTCAAATCCATCGGGATTGCGTGCACTTGCCTGCTGCCGATACGGAACTCCTGCAAAATCCTCCCAGTCCTCCATACATAAAAGAACTTGCGCGGGGTCGTCATCCATCGCGAGCGTCAGCAGTTTTGCCCGGATTCCTATTTGTAGAGACGGTTCGTATTCACAATCATAAAACAGCGGATACATGATTTCTGTTTTCCATTTTTGAGCATAGCGATCGATAAAAAAGATTTTAATACCGTCATATTCGTGTATTTTGTGAACATCATGGTCAGAATCCAATAGCTCATCATCACCTTCGATATCGTTCCAAACCTTATCGTAACCGAACCAGTCGTGGTGATGTGTGAATTCATCAAGAATCACCGCCTGATAATTACAGCCGAAACTTGCATTGGCATTGTGAATATCTTCAGTGAAATCGCCTCTCGCCACACGCTCCGGAATCCAGAAACTCGTTAATTCTGGAGCTGTAACGCCATATAAGGTTTCATATGTTTCCAGTGCCAGGCGAATGGATTGCAGATTCACATCACCATGAAAAAACGGCATGATCTGTTCGGCAAACACTCCCCCCATCAAATCGACAAGACCGGTTTGAATGTCCTGTTGAATTCTTGCATTAAAATCCGGATCGGCCCATTGGGCGGCCATGGCAAGTGTACCGGAGATATGTAATTCAATCGGCTGTCCGGTTATTTCTGCCGTTTCGAGCGCGCGATAGAGTCCGGCGCCTAAAATCGGTTCGTAAGGGTCCTTGAATTTATCAATAATAGCGCTGATTCGATCTTCGTTGGCAATTGGTTGATTTCCATGCATGACAACAGCCCATTTCGCTCGGTTTGGAGGGGGAAGGTCCGTTGAAATGTGTCCATTCAGAATGCCGTCTGAAAATCCCCGGTCATCATCGACAAGTGCATCCGTCAGATCTGAATTGCCTGGACCGGGTTCCGAGGACCCGATTTCGCCAGCTTCGTCATTGGTGCCGTCTTTAGTTGTAAACAGCTGACAATTAATGGGTGAAACACCGTTCCATCCATGGGCTGTAAATAAATCTCTGGATACACAAAACTCCAATGCATCAATATTTGCGTTAAAGGCTACCGGAATTGAATTGGTGATTTCCGGCTGACCGGCTGTGCCTTCCTTAATCGATTGATATGTCGTGTCATAAATGCACACTGCCAAATCCCATGACATGTCGGTTTGACAGTCCGTAAAATCCGGAAGCCAAACCTCACCTTCCGCCGGATCACAGTCAATCATAACATATACATCCAAACCGGAAGACGATTCTGCCTGATACTTCAAATCGAAAAAATCGATGCGGAAACATATCTGATCGTCATTCATGTGCACATAAAATGCTACAATATCCCGGCTGTCGTCATATCCGTCATCAAATAAATATGTCCAATCGTTTCCAGGAGGAACAATTCCGTTGTCAATCGGTGAACAGGGTTCATATGAGGGGTTCTCTCCCAGTGTCATTCCCCAGTAATCATCAAGCCCAAGAAGATCGTTATATGTCCAGTCAGTAAAATCACCATCGATGGTTACACTGCCCATCACCGGAAAAACCGTGATACATATACTGATGAACGCGATGTTTGCTATTCGGTACATTATTTAATCTCCTTCAATAAAGAGATATGGCCAGCAAATTGCAGTTCTGCTGTATAAGTCTGTGATTTCGATCAGATAACAGTGTTTGTTGAACTCGGCAATACTACTTATTGGTATTTCATATCCGTAGAATCCGTCATTGGGACCGAAATCGCCATGCTGCCCATCGTCTTGCAAGGTTCCAATGAGTATGGGAACGGTATAAGGTGCATCTTTGGTACCTTTATAATAAAGATTAACTGCATCAATTCCCGAATTTCCTGTATTGGGAATATAGGCAACGAACGAAGCATTACCGGAACGTTGTGCATAGGTTGACAGGAAACCAGCCAAAGCGATTTTGGGGAAATCTGGTGGTGGGGGAGGTGGTTCCGGCTCGGTTACAGTAATAAAAATGAAATCCCTTGTCTTCATTCCATCCGAATCTATTGCTGTTGGATTGAGCAGGTATTGTCCGGAGTTTATTCCGGAGGCGACCGTAACGCGACAGGTATAAATGCCATCTTCTGCGGTATCATCACCGGAATGGAATAAATCACCGTCATCCAGCATCAGTGTGCGTTTTTGGCCGCCCAAAACCTGCAGATCAACATAAACTTCCGAAATTGTTGAATTTTCGATAGCCTCCTCAAATACTCGCATTGTCAGAATACCGGGTGTTATTCCGTCTGAAGGCAGGGTGGACGGCACGATGGCTGGTTCTTCCGTCAATGGCGGGACCAAGATCATATCACCATGCCCTGGAGGTGGTTCAGAATCGTAAAGATAATCTTCGTCAAATGCCGCACCATTCAAATGATGAAAGTTAACGTTATCTCCCGGTGAAAAAATTGGATGAATCTGCATATATGGATACGGCATTGAATAGCCGGCCTGTCGAGCATAGACGTAGATGGACACGAGCCGTTCTCTGAAAAGATTGCAAAATATCTCATCGGATCCGAATGATTGATCAGCGCCATACCACCAGAAAGGGTCACTGCCTTCTGCGGTATAGAGTTCATCCCAAATCAACCACTGCAGGTATGGCAACCGTCCATCGATGGTGATATCAGGTGCCGGGCGGTAAGGATGTGGGCGGAAATCCTTTGCTTGAATCGCATCGAGGTCTTCGTGGGTTTGCCGAAGGTGTATCCAAGCCTGATTTTCGTTTTCCTCCCCTAGCCACGTCGTGAAATCACCAAAAACCCAGGAACCTTCGGTTAACGGTTCCAGTTCCCATTGCGCGTCCAGCGGGAAAAATCCGCCGGGGACATATTCACTGTCCTGTATACCAATAGCTGACGAAGGGGTTGCGGAATGTAAATTATATTCGGAATACCATCTGAGTTCAGCGGGTATCATTTCATTGGCTCGATTCAATCTGTAGTACAAACCATAGTTGTCCTGTCCATTCGGTAAATGTGTATATTCAAAAAATGTTGCGCCGAATCTGTGAAAGAATCCCCAGACATTTTCGCCATCAGCGGTATGTGACCAGAACTTGTCGTGTCCCCAATCGATGATGATGTGGTTTTCCACAATATTGTACGCCCATGCATCGCCATCACAGTTAAATCCACATCCACTGGAGTGGAAGTAACCTCCATCAAAACCGATAAGATCTGATTCTGAGCGGAACCAGATACTCATGGCATCAGTGTTGTCACCATCCAGAAACATGCTGTCTTCATCGATTCGGTACATTCTGCCAGGATCATCAGCATATCCTGAACTGGTGCAGGTTTCATTTCCACTGGCGATCCATTTGACACCGTTCCGGCGAAAAGCATAAATGACACTTTCGCCCACCGATCCTTCTCCAGGCCACATGCCATGGGGGAGTTTGCCGAAATAGTTCAAATATTGTTGCGCACCCAACGCGACCTGGTTATATGCATCATCATTATAGATTTCGGGATCGTCAGGTCCGAATATACCGGTAGCTGCTTCACCGTCTCCGTGATAAGCAAAATCTATAGCTGCTACGCGCGCATCGAAAGCCGATCGATCAAAATAATTGTCGGTATCATAGATCAATGGCAGGATCGGGTGACTGTAGGGTGTGGTTACGACTTCAATCTGAGGATAGTTGTCGTGGGGACATTTAATGGTTTGAAGCTTTCGATGGATCGGAATGATGAATTTCATAATTTTATAATGCTGAATTGCAATCATCTGAGCATCCCAGTCGGTGAAATGGCGGCAAATCCGGCCGTCTTGCTCAAATGCTTCGCCGGAACCGTAGGAGTAGCCTCCGGGATTGTTCACATCGATTGTTTCACCAACACTACCGAACCACTCTTCATCCGGTGTACCCCATGTCGTGAATTGTCCATAGGTTTTGATACCTTCAACAGTATCCTCAATATCATTACCTTCTGCATCAATGCCACGAAGTGGATAGGCATCGGTTTCTTTAAAATAGTAATGCATGGGGCTTAACGCATACCATACTTTATAATCTCTGATTTCTTCTTCGGTCCAGTTGTCAGGATTACCACCCCCGGGACCCTGTCGCTTATTTTCCAGAGCGGCATAACTCGGATAATAGAAAACATGGTGATCCCTGGGTGTAATATAGGATGAGTTGATGAGGACATAGAGTTTATCTTTATGAGTGAAATTTGCCTGAGGCTTGCACAGCAAATCGAAAGAACGTTCAAATAGCGTGCTGTCGTCATTCCATTCGGGATCCAGTGGATTTCCATTCGGATATAACTCCCATCGGCATTCATCAGGTGTATCAGCACCATCGAAACAGGGTGCAAGATCATCCACATAACGAGCGATCTGCTGTAAAAGCACACCGGACAGATTGATGGTTATGTGGACGAAGGGAAACCCATGCCCAGTAATTTCTCCAGTATTTATCCATTCATTACCTTGCAATTCCCATGTGGAGATGTCATTGCGGCCATCCAGGAGTACAGCAGCCATAAAATAATAGTCTCGAACACCGTGAATCCTCACAAAAGGGTAATGAAAGGTGTTCGTCATAGAATGGATATAGGATGGTTGATGTTGGTTCCAAAAAAAGTTTACATAGGTCTCATATGCGATCGTTTTCGGTACATATAATCCTATCAGGATTATAAAGATTATAAATTTCAATTGCTTCACAATGGAATGCCTCCGTTTTTATGATTCTGTCAGCCGATCAAAACCGCTGAGGAATCTGATCACTTGCTAATTTCTTAGAATAACATAACAAAAAAAAAATAATAGATTTTGTCCGAAAAACGATAAAACTTCTTAAAAAAGCTTGACAGATAAAATAAAGGCAAGTAGAAGAAGGGTGTCTCCGATCTGGAAATGGTCGGCAAGTATAAAGGCGCGTAGCTCAGGGGGAGAGCACTTCCTTGACGCGGAAGGGGCCAGGGGTTCAA
>JAFGJC010000272.1 GCA_016929305.1 candidate division CSSED10-310 bacterium
ATATTTAAAGAGTCAGTATGTAAGGATCTGCCTTTACCGGACTATGCGACGAAGGATTCTGTTGGTTTGGATCTCTGCGCGGCAGTGGAGTCTTCTGTCGTTATTTCTCCAGGGACATGGCGTCTTATCTCTACGGGGATACGAATAGCGTTACCAAAAGGTTATGAGGCTCAGGTCCGACCGCGAAGTGGACTGGCACTGAAATATGGAGTTACCTTATTGAACAGTCCCGGCACAATTGATACGGATTATCGAGGTATTATTGGTGTCATTCTAATCAATCATGGCGAAGAGCCCTTTACAGTTAAACGTGGTGACCGCATTGCGCAAATGATCATAGCGCCGGTTGCAAAACTGGCTGTTGAAGAAGTTTCGTTTATTAGGCCAACTGAGCGAGGGTCTAATGGTTTTGGTTCAACCGGGATTGATTTATCTTCAGATGATTCAACGGATTCGTACGATACCACTCAAAAACGTAAGGGGGGTTCAGATTGAGGGTTTGTGTTCTGGGATCTGGAAGTGCCGGTAATTCTGTACTTGTTTCGAGTTCCCGGTCTAGCATCCTGATTGATATCGGTTTCAGTGCGAAAAATACGTTGGAGAGGTTGTCTCATTTGGGATGTGATCCGCGAGATATTCGAGCAATATTATTAACCCATGAACATATCGATCACATCAGAGGTGTCGGAATAATTGCAAGGAAATTCCACATTCCGGTTTTTGCAACAGCGGCAACCCTGCTAAAAGGGCACGCAGTACTGGGTAATCTGCCAGAACGTTACGATTTATCGACCGGTATGATTTCTGACATTGAGGATTTTAAGGTGAATCCCTTCTCAATACCGCATGATGCAGCTGATCCTGTCGGCTACATTATTGAGAACGAAAACACTCGAATAGGTGTCTGCACTGACCTTGGATATCCAACGGGTCTGGTTAGAGAAAAAATCAAAAGTTGTGATGCATTGATTCTCGAATCAAATCATGATGTTAAAATGCTGATGGCTGGTCCATATCCATGGCACATCAAACAGAGAATACGATCTAGGGTTGGACATCTTTCAAATGATGATGCATCTGAATTGCTCAAATCGGTCTGGAGTCCTAAGCTTAAACATGTTCTGCTTGCTCATTTGTCAAAAGAGAACAATATTCCTGAGCTGGCTTCAATGGCAGCCGAAGAAGCGCTTTTCGGTTGTTCAATTCCTTGCGAAACAAATGTACACATGACTTATCAAGAAAAATGTTCATTAATTATAGATGTTTCTTCTCGGATTCTGAAAGGTGGCATATCCGATGATTGAACGATACTCCACACCCGAAATGAGTGCGATCTGGAGTGATGATAACAAGTATAAACAATGGCTTGAAATTGAGATAGCTGTGTGTCGTGCAAAAGCTGAACTGGGTTTAATCCCTTCAGATGCAGCACAAAGAATTTCCCAGAAAGCCAGGTATGATTGTAAAGCAATACAGGCTGAAGAAGAGAAATCAAGACATGATGTTATTGCTTTTGTGACAGTTGTAAATCGGTCATTGGAACATGATTCGTGCTATTTTCACGAGGGTATGACTTCTTCGGATCTCCTTGATACGGCATTGGCCATGCAACTTGTTGAAGCGTCAAATCTAATCAACAGGGAACTATGGGCGCTGATAGATGTCATAGCTTACAAGGCAAAACAATACAAGTCGGCTATTATGATCGGACGGACTCACGGTGTTCATGCAGAACCGATAACATTCGGGTTGAAATTGGCGGTTTGGTTTCAGGACCTCAAGCGAATCAGCCTGCAATTTGAGCAATCGATGAATTTAATTCGTGTTGGTAAACTTTCTGGTGCTGTCGGTAATTTCGCTCATTTGTCACCCGAAATTGAGTCTATTGTCTGTGATGAATTAAACTTGAACCCGGAATTGGCTGCAACACAAGTTGTTCAGAGAGACAGACATGCGGTTTTTGTATCCACACTCGCTGTCATGGCCGGAATTTGTGAAAAGTTTGCGATTGAGCTAAGGCATCTGCAACGCTCTGAAGTTCTTGAAGTCGAAGAACCTTTTGGCCGTGATCAGAAAGGTTCTTCGGCAATGCCACATAAGAAAAATCCTATATTGAGTGAAAATGTTACCGGCTTGTGCAGATTAGTGAGATCTTATGCATCATCAGCTCTTGAAAATATACCATTGTGGCATGAACGAGATATTTCCCATTCATCGGTGGAACGAATTATATTGCCTGATACTACAACAGCAATGCATTTCATTCTAAAACGTCTTACATTCATCATTAAACACATGACAGTAAATACCGAAAGGATGCGCAAAAATCTCGATTTGCTAAATGGACTGATCTTTTCTCAACGAGTATTATTAGCCTTGACGCAAAAAGGTTTATCCAGAGAAAAAGCCTATACAATTGTGCAGCGCCTAGCGATGCTTACCTGGAACGGTCAAGGAACTTTTCAGGAGAATGTTGAGTCTGAGAGTCAAATTAATACGCATTTCTCAAAGGATGAGATAAATGGTTGGTTTGATCTGTCTTACTATTTGAAGCATGTGGAGTATATTTTTCATCGGGCTGGACTGGATTCGGATGAGGAATAACTAATTGGAATTATTATGAGATGCGATCAGGGTTTCCATGATGAATGCGGTATTTTCGGTGTTTTCGATCACACCGAAGCAGCAAATATCACTTACCTTGGACTGTATGCACTTCAGCATCGCGGTCAAGAGAGTGCTGGAATAGCATCCACGGACGGCAATCATGTCTATGTGCATCGAGGTATGGGTTATGTGGCGGACATATTCAATCGAATGAATTTAAGTGAACTTGTCGGATTTCGATCTATTGGACATGTTCGTTACTCAACACAAGGCGATTCATTCATCCGCAATGCACAACCGGTTGTTGTTTCATGCTGGCGAGGTCCAATAGCGATTTCACACAACGGAAATCTTGTCAATGCGCTTGAGTTACGAAGAGACCTTGAAAAAATGGGATCGATATTTCAAACAACGAGTGATTCGGAAGTCATTGTTCATTTGATTGCCAAAACTCCC
The DNA here is from genome assembly GCA_016929305.1 of candidate division CSSED10-310 bacterium. Taxonomy (GTDB): domain Bacteria; phylum CSSED10-310; class CSSED10-310; order CSSED10-310; family JAFGJC01; genus JAFGJC01. The sequence goes on from JAFGJC010000272.1 coordinate 3,064, forward strand.
GATCCTGATTTAATCCAGGCACTAAAATCAGCATTACTGCAAATAAAAGGAGCTTATTCACTCCTCGTCATGACTCGAGACTATATGATTGGAGTTCGGGATCCACATGGTTTTCGACCGCTTGTTTTGGGAGATTTGAATGGATCTCCTGTGCTGGCTTCCGAAACGTGCGCGTTGGATTTGATTAATGCCAGCTTTGTGAGGGAAATTGAACCCGGTGAAATGGTGGTTATCGGTAATACAGGAATGGTTTCTCATCGCCTGGTTGCTGAACAAATGAGTGCTCACTGCATTTTTGAGCTGATCTATTTTGCTCGGCCGGATTCAATTATATTTAACAGAAGTGTTTATAAAAT
>JAFGJC010000273.1 GCA_016929305.1 candidate division CSSED10-310 bacterium
AACGTTTTGCATTATTGTCCAATCAATATTTTCGGGTATATCAACGTGTGTAATGACCATGGTTTCGGGATTAACATTCAGGTGAACGTCAACAGCACTAACTGGTGATTCATCCAATTCCAAAATCACTTCGAAAGTCGTTTCATCTGCTGTTTCAGAAACCGGGACAAAACGTAATTTTCCAGGATCTGTTGATTGGTAATCTATCAAGGACAGACGACTTGCGGATACGGCTATCCTTTTACCGGGGGCTGATTTGCTGGAGCATTCAGCTCCGGACTGATTGTAATGATCTCTGAGAAGGAAGAAATCTGTTGCATTGACGATATCATTTTCATTGAAATCAGCTCTATCATCATATCCGGGCTGGCCGACGCTTTTGTTGTAGCTGTCTCTCAGAATAAAAAAATCGGTTGACGTTACGGCATTATCATCATTGGCATCGCCTTCCGGTAGCGTAGGGAATGTCCGAATGGATGCGGTTCCACCTGCGGGAATCATCAGAGCATCTGACTGGACGCGCAGAGAATGATCATTTTTGACGAGAATGTCGTAGGTTCCCGATGAAGCAGAGACACTGAATGTTCCGTTTTCATTGGAGATTGTTGAGTAAGTTCCTACTTCGGAACCACCGGAGCAGAGAGTTATCTCAACGGGAACACTCCAACTTGCATCCGGCGGATCTGCACCGGGCCGCTCAAGATCAAGCTGACCGGCGAGAATACCTTCCGTTGGCCGGGAGCCGATAAAACCAAGTAAACGAAAATCCAGATCGGCAGAGACATCGTTCCAGCCTGCCGGAAATCCAAATCCACCTCCGGGGTTATTCTGTTTAGCATACTGTCCCCAAACGGTGTTGGCAGTGCTGCGAATTCCCCATTGACCGTAAGTTACGTAATCGATCGATGGCACAAAACTCATCCAATAAGTATTGGCCGGTAAAGTGACAAAACTATTCAAAGAAAGATATACCCAGTCGCCAGAAGCATCCAACAGGATCCGGGTATCGGATGGCTGAACGGACAGATTCCAGACATGTGTTCCATCGAACGGAATACCACTTGGTTCGCCGCTGTTGTCTGCGTATACAAACCAATTTAAATCGTGTGCGTTGTGCAGATCAGGATCCGTGGACCAGGAACCGTCTAGTTCTATATTACTGAGATACCAAGTGTTTGATGCCTGGAAATCATCGGCAGCGTAAATGTCATAATTGTTATACATGGTTTCGAAATTCTGACAGGCAAAAAATGATCCTGCCGGATTCATCTGATTCCAAAGTTCTTGAGGTGTCGTGAAACTATAGTACACACCTCCGTTTATTTCGAGATCCGTGTTACCGGCCATATCCCAGGCCTCGACACCATAATAGTAATGCGTATTGCTGTTCAAACCGGAGAGGAGCAGCGAATGTGTTGTTGAGAAACCGGTATCCAGAGTATAGATTGCGGGTGGTGCCGCAGTTCCAAACCAAAATCTGCAGTTGGCGGATTCTGACGTTGTCCAGCTAAACTGGGCCGTAACATCATCCAAATACACCAGATCCAGATCATTGATCGCAGGAGCCATGCAATCGACAGAGGCTATATCTGTAAGTGTCTGAGTTCCGGCTCCGCCATAGTTAGTGTCCGTGTAGTTGCACTGAATCGTATCCCCGTGAATTACTTGCAGAATGCCATCAGCGGCAGGCGTTCCGCCGGATGTTTCTATTGTTCCAGAAAAGACACCCTTGTAAATTTCGGGAATACTAATACTTTCGGGAATGGATTCAGTTATACTTTGGATAGTTACGATAACCGAACCCTGATTGGCCAGATCGCTGTCAATCACGGTGATAACAACAGTATCCGAACAATTATAAGTTGTGTCATCAATAAACAATTTGGCTTGAGAAACAACTCTGCTGTCAACAGCAGCAAGACAATCGATTTCACCCCACCCGTAAACATTGTTTGGAATCACTCGCAGGTCCTTTGATGTGCATTCATTGGTATTTGTGGGATTGGCGGTTTGCATTACAACATTTTGTGTTGTTGCGATATCCCCGATCAAACTGGCATCCACCGACCAGAGCAGAGCGATCATTCCGGAGGTATGTGGTCCCGCCATTGATGTGCCGCTCCAGCCGGACTGATAGGATCCGCCGGGAACGGATGACCGGATATTTGCTCCAGGTGCAACAATATCTGGCTTTCTGATTCCCGGGAAAAGATCAGATGGTCCACGAGAAGAGCTGCTCCAAATAGAACCTCCCGATATTGTGGCTCCAGTAGTTAGAACGGTTTCATAATCTCCAGGGGATCGCAAAGAAGCGCATGTCGGGCCTTCATTTCCGGCAGACGCTTCAACCAGGATACCGGCTGCCTGCAACACATCAATATCGGATTGGAATTCAGTATCGTTACCACCGGAATAGCCCCAGGAGTTGTTGATGATATGGGGTGCCATATCGGGATTTGGATTGTTGCCATTCAGATCCGTTGGAGCCAGCGCCCATTGGAATCCGGCATGGAAGGTGGAATCACTGCCTGAACCCTGGTAATTCATGTTTTTAACCGCTATCCACTGTGCTCCGGGTGCAACGCCGATCTGATTGGTGCTCCCGTCATCTCCCACCATCGTCCCTGTGGTGTGCGTGCCATGCCCATGATCATCACCCGGAGCAGTAGTGAACGTACCTGTCGCGTCAAACCAGTTATAGTTGTGATCCACAGCTCCGCCATTATATCCCCGGTACTGATGAATCAGTGCGGGATGATCCCAGTCAACCCCGGTGTCGGCCGACATGACCACAATGCCTTCCCCTGTGGCACCATATTGACTCCATACCTCCTCTGCATCGATTTGATTGATATTCCATTCCAGGGTTCGAGAGTCAGGGGAGTCATCAGCATATTTCCACTCCGCAGAATCCAGCACGTTGATCTCTCTGTCGAACACAATGGAATTAACCTCGTGACGGGATTTCAATACATTTAGAACCTCTTTGTCTGATTCCACCCAGATCATATTTTGTATCCAGAAAGGTCGATGGTTGATGTTTTTGTTTTTTAAAAACTGGAGGATATCTTTTTGGGTTCTTTCCGCAGTCTGTGTCAACTGCGAATAGACGAAGCGGCCTTTCATCTGTTTGGTTTTTAATGTTTTTGCATATGAAAGATCTGCCTGTTCCTTCAGGACGACAAAGTAACGAAGATTCTGTGATGAGGTGATGATATTTTGATCGGCGGCAGACAATCCACAAATCATAATATATGAAAAACAAGACGTCAGTAATATGATTAAAACGGTTATCTTTGACATTGATTAATCCTTTCAATACTTGGAAAAATTCGGGAAAACACCTCATTGGAAAGATAGCATCATCAGGCGATAAAATCACGGATATTATTAAAAACAACCGTAGGATTTACAAAAGATCATCATGAATTTGGGTTCTGAGAAAAGCTGTTTTGGTCCGGATTTTGCTGACACTTATTCTGCCAATCGAAAGACCCAAGATTGATTGTACCGGATGGTTAGCGCATTGTTAACCATCCGGTGACATTCTTTGATGAAGTATCTTCCTGTCCTTCGAAACAGAAAACAAAATGAATGTTTCTTTGACAGTCTCCACATAGTCTTTTACACTCAAATCAACAGCTACTAAAAAAGGAGGTCAACATGCGATTTAACGCTATCAAGGTATGTCTTGGGTGTTTTATATGTGGTGTGATCTGCAATTTTGTTATTTGGGGAGCATCTCAGAAGGATATCACACAGACAGTTCAGGCGGAAGAGAGGAGCGGTCTGATTCAGACCGACTCGCAGTCCATGAACGCTAATATGGGTCTAGCAGGAGCATTATTTCAAGATGATAGCAGACAGCGTGCCGTTAAATGGTCTCAACCACCGCAGACAAACCCGGATTCCCCGTTTCCTGATTGTTTTTGGGGCTGGAATGAGATGAGCTGGTACACGGGTCCTCAGATTGTGGCGGACGACTGGTTATGCGAGACGGTTCAACCAGTGACTGATATTCATTGGTGGGGATCCTATCTGGGATATCAGGATCAAATCCCTCCTTCTGATGGCCCCGTCTCATTTCATATTGGTATATGGACGGATGTTCCAGCAGGTGGTGAGTTGCCATACAGTCATCCGGGCGAGTTGATTTTTGAATGGCTGGTCAATCGCTCTGATCTTATGGAAACGGCGGTTGGATGCGATTTTCATCCCGATCATGGTCTGGAAACGTGCTTCAAATATGATTTCAACATTTCAGACGACATGTGGTTTTATCAGCAGCCGGAACCGACCATTTACTGGATAAGCATATCAGCTATCTACGGTTCCGGTTCACCTCCCGAATTTCCCTGGGGATGGAAAACCAGATCCCATTATTACAATGATGATGCCGTGCGTATTTTTGATCCGACATCTCCTCAGATTGGAATTTCGTTCAATATCGGAGAGCCGATTGAAACGGGTGAGGGCAGCTGGGATATGGCATTTGAACTGACAACCATTGATGAAACGACGCCAACACCTTCACCAACGCCTACCACCCTGCCATCAAATTATAAATGGCTGCAACCTCCTGTATACAATCCCGGTTCTCCATTTCCCGATTGTTTTTGGGGTTGGAATGAAATCAGTCAGTTTGAAGGTTATCAGATCGTGGCTGATGACTGGTTGTGTACGGATTCCAGACCCGTAACGGATATTCACTGGTGGGGTTCATATTATGGGTGGATGGATATTGTACCTCCCCCAGTAAAACCATTACTTTTCCATGTTGGTATCTGGACCGATGTTCCTGCGGGATCCGGTAATCCTTTCAGTCATCCTGGCGTCATGATTTGGGAAACGGTTGCGCCGATCGAGTCAGTTAATGAAACAGCCGTTGGATGCGATTTTTTCCCGGAGCATCCAATGGACACCTGCTTTGAATATGTCTTCGATATACCTCAAGATTTTTGGTTTTATCAACCGCCTCAACCGACAGTATTTTGGTTAAGTATATCCGCAATCTATCCCACGCCGGATCCCCCTGAATATCCTTGGGGGTGGAAAACAAGACCATTGTTTTACAATGACAATGCTGTGGTCATTACCATACCGACATCACCATCTCCAGGTGCCAATTACGTTTCAGGGTATCCGATTTATGACAATGGCGGAGACAGCTGGGATATGGCGTTCGGGTTAACGACATTGGAAACGACTCCGGTCCCTACCAAGACTCCCATCCCAACAAAAACACCTACACACATTCCAACAGAACTACCGACATCGACGCCATCGGAAATACCCACAGAGACACCGATTCCATCTGAAACGCCGGTATATACCTGGTTTAATGATATTCATGTGTCATGTGTGGAACCGATTATCGGAACAGGAACGTTTTCCCTCAGCCTTTTACCAAAACTTGCAACACCGCCCTGCGATCCGATTCCATGTATGGATAGTTTTTTAACATGTTTTATCGATTGTGCCAGCTGTGCGGAGATGCCGTGTCAGATCGCACAGCAATGTATTATAGATCAACTGTTGAACTGTATTCGCTCAGCAGGCGGTCCTTGGAATGCACAACAGATCGGACCCGCCGAGATTCGGATTTTGGGACAGGTTCCTTTTGATAAATGTATTATGGCTGATGAGATGATGTTTCCTCCCGGTATAGGATTGCCTTTAACATTATATTGTGACGTGAACAATATATGTAACGGACAGACCGGTGATGAGCAGCAACCGCATACCAATGGTTTTGATTTCCATGTTATCAATGAGCCCACCCCTTTGCCCACTTCAACACCGACGGCACTCCCATCGAATACGCCGATACCCACTTCAACACCGACTGCACTTCCATCAGATACACCGGTGCCATCATCAACTCCGACGGCACTTCCCTCGGAAACCCCGACGGCGACACCATCTACCGGTATCCTCAATGGTGTTGTTACGTTGGAACGTCCCGGTATGACACCTCCCGATCCAAGCTGGATCATTGATGTTGATGTAACATTATTTGAATCAGGATCGCCCGTTTCGGTATATTCAACGATGACAGATCAGAACGGCTATTTCAGCGTTGCTGTCGATCCAGGCACATTTGATATATTGGTGAAAAACAGTCACACCCTTGCGAATTGCATACGTGGTATTGAAATCCCGAGAGGGGGTTCAACACCTCCAATTGATTTTGGAACCTTGCGGGAGGGCGATGCGGATAACGATAATCTGGTTCTTTCATCAGATTTCTTTATTTTAAGGAATACATTCAACAAATCCATGGGAGATCCCGGATATGACGACCGGGCGGATTTCAATGAGGATGATTCGGTAACTTCAGACGACTTCTTTTTACTAAGGAATCATTACAACCAGTCAGGTGATACATGCGCTATAAAATTTAAGGAAACGACAGAGAAACCAGATAAGTTCAGGCCGGCACTGCCGTTTGCTGATCGGGCATTGATACAGATTATTCCGGCATTCGTGTCTGAAACGGAGCCAGGATCTGCTGTTTTCGAAATCTGGACCGTTTCTGACCGCTATCCAATGGATTCCGTAGATGTCCATCTTAATGTTAATACACGGGTTTTAGATGTGAAGCGTCTGGAAGGATGTAATGCAACCGAATGGATTCCCATGCAGCTTGACTTTGATAATTGTTCCGGGAGGTTGGATATCGCTGCCGTTTCGTTCAAGGGATTAAAAGGCAAACACCGGTTATGCGTGATACATTGCAGGATAAAGCAAACTCAAACCCAACCTCAGTTTTTTAAAGCCGTTTACTCCCCATCAACGCGATGGACACGGATTGAATCGAATGGAGAGGATATCTGTCAGGGCAGGATTACCTGTCATACATTTTAAATAACAAGGGATATTCGACGGGTAGTCATTTTCCCTGAAAAGCTGGAATTTGAAAAAATACTTAAAATATTATGTTGCGATCA
>JAFGJC010000274.1 GCA_016929305.1 candidate division CSSED10-310 bacterium
CAATGGTGCCGCATGGGGCACGCCCTCGACCCGGACGCGGAGTTGACCTTCCAGGCGCAAATCTGGCAGCGCAGCGGACAGGTACGCTTTGTGTACGATAACATGGCCAATGACACCGGCCAGTACGCGGATGGCCGCAATGCCGCGATTGGCATGAAATATGGGGCCACGGACATCTATCCCTGGGCCGGAACTGTCGGCATCATGTCGGCGCTTGAGGTGGTGGACAGCACGGCGCCGGCCATCACGATCAGCGATCCCGATGAGGACAAGGACGGGTTGGACAGCGCGGAGGAAGCCCACTATAGCACGGACCCGCGCAACTGGGACAGCGACCACGACCGCATGGGCGATGCCTGGGAAACCCGCCACGCCCCGGCCGTCGATCCGCTGACGGCTGATGCGGACGCGGATGCCGATGGCGACGGCTACACCAACATCATTGAATGTTATGCCGGCTCCGACCCGGAAAATCCTACCGACCCGGCGTTTAGCGAACCGGATACCGATAAAGACGGCATGTCCGATAGTTGGGAAACCGCCTACGGCCTGGACCCAAACTCCGCCGCCGATGCTATGCAGGACGCCGATGCCGACTGGTACTGCAATGTGCTGGAATACGTGATCGGCGGCGACCCGACCGACCCGGCCGATCACAGCGTGCACCCGACTGAAACCAACGGAGGAACCACCGATGCCACCTATCCGTAAACGAATCTGCTTGCCAAAATATCTGTTGATCCCGATCCTGGCGTGGACTGTCATGGCCCTCGTCTCTTCTGTGGCGAGGGCCCAGACCGGTTCCAATGGCAATACGCCGGAAGAACCGGAAAATCAAGTGGTGCTGGCAATGGACGCGGCGAATTATGGCAGCGCTGATCTGGCCTTGTTCTTCCTGTTATTAGATCAATGGTTTCCCAATCCGGTGATCGATTTCGGTTATCGAGGGGCCGCAGGAACGTACCACTTCCATCTGAACAAAGGGAGCAGTGCGGAATTGTGGCTTGTACCGGTCGAATCCATTGAACCGAATGATGGCACAGTCAGCCTGGGCTGGAATATCTGGTCGGACGACGGAGAACTCCTGATTGATGGAACCGCGACCACCTATTCCGCTCCAATCAGCGGGAATTCAGGTGATCTGGGCATACACACATATACGCTTGTGGCCCCAAAAGTGGACATCGTGAACGCTGATGTGACCACGGATGCCATTCAACTTCGGCTTGAACCGCGAGGCGTCTCCGGCACGTTAACGCTGGAACTCATCGACCCGGATTCGCATATCATTCGGTCGGAAGTACGAGCGGGCAGTACGGGAACGCTCACGGAGACGTTCGATATCAACAATCTGGCTGTCGGGGAGTATCAGAAGGTCAAGGCCACCTGGGATGTCAGCGGGGTTGTGGTAGAAGATGAATTTGAACTTCCTGAAGGGCAACGGTTAGACGTTTTAGGCTTTTATGAGCATACTCAATATAATACCCCAAGAGAAGCAGATTGCGGTGGTAATGCTACTTCTGCCTGTTTGATAACGGATAATCAGTGTACCTACCAACAAATAGACTTACGTTCCGAGTTTCTTGATGAAGCTATTCAAAATGGGAGTGGAACATCAATAAATCATGGGCGGCTTCAGTGGGGAGCCTGGTGTGCGAATAATGGCTATCCTCCACCATCCGGTTGTGCACCAGCGAATGAACCTGTAAGAACATTTGAGGAAGTTGCTATCTATGAAGGAGCATGTGGAGATCCTATCGTCGCGAACGGAACTGTCGCTGTTGGACTTGACCCTGATGACCTATCTCCACAAAATCCTGATAATCTTGCTTGTGGAGATAAAATTTTCATCTATCATCCAGATTACCCGGAGTTACAGGTCATAAAGACGGTTACGGACCGGTGTCCTGGCTGTACCAATGAACAACACGTCGACAATTATGTCGGTGAGAGCGGCTGTAATGAAAACACATTTACTTATCCGGGAAATCCGATGACAATACGATTATTTTAACGCCAGATCAGAAACTTGATGATATAAGGAGAAAATTTTTATGAAAACGACATATCTGACAATGCTAGTATTGCCGCTTTTTTTCTCTATCATGCTCATGACCTCTACCCAGCTTACGAATGCAGAGCCCGTTGACGTCGAAAATGAGGATGTGAGGGTATTTCTTCGAGGCAGTGAAAAGGATAATACCCGTAGTGGACGAACGTATTTTTTCGATCACCTTCATAAACCCACCCAAGCGACTGAACAATTTGAAGTTCATGCAGATACGAATGCGATCAGTGAACTGAAAATATACAAAAGCACCCTGATTATTCAGGGCAAATTGAATTATGGCGGAGAGAGTATTACGCGGGTAAATCTGGAGACCCATAAGGTTGAAGATGCGATGTGGACGTATTCCCCAGTGTTTTCCAGCGATAATCGATTTGTTGTTTATGTTGGACATTATCCGCGCTCTGTTCCGAAAAACACCTTTACAACCGATATTGTAAGAATCTATGATTTTGCCAAAACGCCTTTAGAGAATCGGGTGAATCCTGCAAGAGGCTTACAACCGCGGTATTGTGGGATTCCCGTTTTCCCCGAAGGCAATGCTCGCAAAAAAGATGAGGAGTTTTTTGTCTATGATCCCAATGCGATACGTAACAGTGTCTCGCCACATTTCCTCTGGCTTGAGAATACCCGGAAAATTCTATTTATCACAAGGGACAGATCGACAGGTGAATATGCCAATTTTCTTATCATGATCGATCTCCATGATGGGATTATGACTCCCCGAATTCTCAGGAAACGTGTTGATTCTTCTCTTTCCGAAGGCTTCCGAGATGGGATTACAGAGCCTATTGTGATCAAAGAAATTACAGAAACAGAGGATACGATTGTTATTACAACGTATGAAAATTATGGTAGGCAAACTCGGCAAGGAGATCGTCCTGGTAAAAAGGATGATACTTATACAATACACATAGATCGAGCCTTTCTGAAATAATAGCCTCTCTCTGCTATTCAGCGACCCTGATACGGATCTGGACGGTATGCCCGATAGTTGGGAAACCACCTATGGCCTGAATCCGAACTCCGCCGCCGATGCCATGCAAGATGCGGATAACGACTGGTATTGCAATGTATTGGAATATGTTATTGGTGGCAACCCGACCGACCCTGCCACTCACGGCGTTCACCCGACGGAAACCAATGGAGGAACCACCTATGCCAGCTATCCGTAAACAAAAGTGCTTGCAAAAATATCTGCTGGTCCATATTCTGGTATGTACTGTGATGTCCCCCACGTCTTTTGAAGTGAGGGCGCAAACCGGTTCGAACGGCCATGATGCCACCGAACCGGAAGGGATGGTTGACGTGGCGGTGAACGCGTCCCAGTGCGGCAGCGCCGATCTAGCGATGATGTGGGTCGAGCATCAAATCTGGTTCCCATCCCCGGGCAAAGACGGCTGCCAGCAGGGAGCCGCCGGAACACACACATTCACACTGAAACCGGGATTCTCCGGGCCCTTGACGGTGTATCCCATCGAAGCCATACAACCAGACGATGGCACAGTGAGTCTGTGGTGGAATGTCTGGTCAGATGATCCGGTGTGGATTGATGGCAGCACCGGCACGGTCAGCGGCGGGAGTGGCAATATTGCGCCGCAATCACATCACATTCAGGCTCCTGCGCTTGAGTTGAAATCGGTACAATTTTTTGGACATGAAATTGTTCACGATGATGGCAGCGTATTTCCTGTTCCTCATTGGCAACGATCTGATGATTCCGATTATACTCCATCACCTGTGGCGTTTGTCCGAAACTCAACGATCGAGGTCGAGGCAATTTTCCAAATTGATCCCGATATGAACGGACAAACGTTGTATATTAAGGGCGATGGCCCGGGCAATTTGGATTTTCCAGTTACCGTTGCAACGGTATCGGAAAATACATTGACTGTCCTGGTTAGCGCACTCAATCAGCTTCCTAATATAGTGACACTATTTGAACCCTTTACAATCGAATGGCAGTATGCGCAGGCCTCCGATGCGACATCCTGGATAACTGCCGGTACTAGTGAAAATCTGCTCTATGTAACATTTGATGAGCCGAATAGCCATCTGAATGCGCCGCCGCTCACGCGTCCAATTTACCATACTCTGCTTCATGTGGGGTGCCATAGCGCTCAAGGTTCGGCAACAGAAGCGAGTGTTTTGGAAAGGATCTGGGAAGCATTTCAAAGTTGGCATATTGCGCAGATTACGCCTGATGGGACCGAAGGGGAGCCGCTAACATACTATGGAACGTTTGATCATACCGACGTTCAAACTACTGCCGGGCTCTTACAATACAATGATGGAATTTGCGATGCCTGGGCCAGAGCGTTTATCGATACACTGAAAATTCAGGGACTTTCGTATACCACATCAATTGTTACGGTCGAATATATCCATAACGCACTGCTTGGAAGTAATGGATGGTTTTTTGTGAGTGAATGGACTTTTCAGACGCCGAGTAACTCCGATCCTGATCCGGATTACCCATACGAAAATGTCAAGGCCAACCCATGGGTTATTCATCATGATAATGATGCATTGCCAGATTTTTCTATTCACTGGGAACACGCGGATGTGATTGATCAGCAAGGCATCGCGGGACAGAGCATCGAAAATCCTCATGCCATCTTTCAATATCATACGGTTGTCTATCTTTCTTCTCAGGGAACGTATAATCCCGAAGATACTCATTACGATCCCTCGTATGGAGAACGGTACAACACATTGATGGAGATTGACCGTATCATTGCCGGCTATGGTTATCTATCAACTCCTCTTTTTTCGCAGCCAGTATTTCACCTTCAACAGAACTTTGATGATGGGAATTTCCCCTTTGTGTACAACGTTATGTTGTATTAGCTCAACATCTATTACACCAGGAGGCTCCTTATGGAACGATTTTTATGGACATTGAACATACTGATATGTATTGCATGCTTTGGAACTATAGAAACTTTTGGAGGGCAACGCTCTGAAATCCCGCAATTTCCCATTGAACGCTATACAAAAGCCATCATTAGCAACGACACTCTTTATATCAACCAGGGGCAACAGATTCCGTCCCCTCATTACGGCACACTGCTGACTGTACCGCTCACCGGAGCACATATTCCGGAACGTTATCCGTCCTATTCCGGGGTGTATGTCGAAGATTGGTTAGCGCACGAAAAAAGCATGATTTCGGCTGAAAATCAGTTTCAATTCTGTTGGGATATTGTCGCAGGGGAGGTCATTATGTTGAATATTATCGAGACCTGGATGGGGAATATTCCGCAATTTACCGTGATGAGCATACCTTTGGAGTGGTTAACAGCGTCAACAACTCTTCAAGAAAACTATCCTCTGGAAACCTATGGAGTCAGCGGCGTCTTTCCTCTGGATAACCTCTTCGGAGGAGGAAGAACTCTTGAACAACGTACTCGCGTGTTTTTCGATGTCATTGCTGTTGGCCCAATGGATTTCCGGCTATACATTTCGAATCAGGGGACAATGAGTGTCTGGAAATTTGATCAGGACGTGAACAATCAACTGAAAGCTCTTCATCCAAAGGAGATCGCTCCTCAGGAACTTCTTAACATGCTGAGCGATGAATGGAAAGAAGTTACGCGCTTTTCTTTGGAGTTCGAAGGTCCGTTTAGGGCTACTCATATCGGTGGACAGACCTATATTCTGAGTGAGACAGAGGACACACTCTATCAAATCCAGGATTCCCAATTAATTCCGATTCTCTCACTTCCACACCCACCAAAAGCCTCAAATGCGCCAGAACCTGAAATGGTATTTATTGTGGATAACGATCGAGAGCAATTTATCTTTTTCACCCCTTCGTTCACTGGCCATTCCCCGACAATAATCACAGTTGGTTCCCCTTCTTCCGAACGTGAAGGTCTGGAACAGGCATTGCGTTCAGTGTTGGAGAGTCCTGGACGAAAGGAGAGACGCTGATGAGATACGTTATCCTATGTGTATGTTGGATTCTGGTAAGTTCTGTTCCAGGC
>JAFGJC010000275.1 GCA_016929305.1 candidate division CSSED10-310 bacterium
AAGATCAGCAGACACGGTGCGCCGCCTCAACTGGAAGCGCACTCGTTATAACTACATTAAATTGAAACTGATATTCCACCTAACGTAACCGTATGCCAGTCGAATACTATCACTGTTCAAGTAAATTGAATGTTACTTCTCTGTATGAAGTTGTATCGATCATTATTTCAAAAAACGACGGCTGAAATCCGTCTTTTACCAAAATTATTCTTAAAGTATCATCTAGAATTTTGTGTATTCCATAATCTTGACCATTCATGCCGGTATCATGCACACTTCTACCAAAAGGTAAATCTTTATAATTTATTATGAAAGACCCTTGTGAGTCTGTCTCTGTGTGAGGGATCCATTTTGTAGCAAGAACTTCCTCCCCAGAGATGATAAAAAACATTTCTTTTTCAATCACTGTATCCGGTAATATTAACTGGTAAGGATAAATACCACATGGATATTTATTTCCAATTTTATCCTCTGGTCTATAGGTTACGTGATAACTTCCTGGTTGCTTTATTTCGTCCACCACTATTGAAAGCGTGTCATAATCAGGCCACGAGAACACAATAAGCTTAGTATGCATCTCTTCTTCAAGATCGTACTGAATTTCAGTTGAACTTTGAAAAGGGTTGGGACGGTTCTGATAGAGTGATGAAGGTGGTACATATAATGATTTGCTGTTAGAACCTGGTTCCAACTCATAGTACAATTTCACATGAACTTCGGCACTTCTAATCGGTTGATTTTGGGAATTTCTCACATAACCTTTTATTTGAGGCGTTGTTAAATCTACTTCATTACTTGTTGGAGACTTCTTACAGCTAACAATCGATAGAATGGAAATCATCAAGGGAAGAAGTATTTTCATATTGATTCCTCAATATTGATGCTAACCTAAAAATCCCGCAGTTAGCTGTAAATTGCGATGCCGCCGCATATAATAAAAGAGTCTGTCGGGGCGGCCACATTTTATTGTCCCGAAGCCTGGGTCGATGTCAAACTGATCGGGCGTTCACATCCGCTCTTGTTTTTCATTGATGGACGACGCAAGTCGTCCAAAGCCAAACATCAAGATCAGCAGACACGCGGCGGCCGCGTCCACAGGACTCATGCGTTATAACGACAAAAAATTGAAACTGAGATTCCAGCGAATCATACAAATATTCAGGCGAATGCCGTCATTCTTGGAATCTATATTCATAGCATATTGGTGTCATGAAATAATCTATTTGATACGACAAAATTTCAGACTAATTTGTTCTGAAAATTTTACAAAAATTAGAGCCAAAGAAATAATTGATAGGCACTCCACTAAGTCAGTGACCGACCATATGTTGAATCTAAGTTGCTCAAAATCGATGCTTTTAAAAACCAATTTTGCTAGTTCAGCAAAGAACAACATAAAATAGTAAATTCCAAGTATTGTAATTCCAATTTGATACAGTTTAGACATGCTGGATTTAATTTTCAATGTCAGATATTTATCAGTTCTGACATACTTAATCAGTAATTCTGTTTTAATCGAACACAAATAGAATATTAAAATATAAAGGATTATGAAAAAAATATTCGCCAAAGCATATGGCAATGAATAACCACCCCACATACCTCGGGGTGGATGCTTTATTGCAGAAATAAGAATAGCAAATTTTATCGGTAGCATTTCGAATGCACTGAATAAATAAAGAAATCCGATAAATTTTGTGAGGTATCGGAATATGTCTTTTAGACTAAGTTTCATTTGGTGCCTTCAACAAGCGTATTGAAAGTCTATGTGAATTTAGTATCATCAATACTGCCATAATATTTATGGTCGAATATTCTATGATAAAACCAACGTGCCAGTTTTGATGGTATGGTTCGTCCCCTTGGTCAAAAATAAGACAAAAAATAGAAAAAAATGAGTGTCCGATATTTACAGTTAGCAGATAGATTCCCAATATTATTAATCCACTCCTCAACAGGCTTTCAGAAGTTATTTCAATTTCTTTCTTATCGTCTGTGTGATCGAGCTGAAGTAACCGATAAATCGAAGAAGACCTAAATAAAAAGAAATATATAAGCGTTAAGTTTACAATAATCCACATTACAGTAGTTGCAATCTCATATATTTCGAAACCATGATCTAACACATGTTCTACTTGATTGAAGACACTATATATTGTAGCGATGCCCAACATTATAACTTTGATTTTCAGGAATATTTCAATTGTTATTTTCATTTTACAATAACCTCATAACCCATAAACCCCGCAGTTTGCAACAACGTCGATACCGCCGCATATAACGATCGCTTCAGTCTGGGCGGCCACCTTTTTCTATCCCGAAGCTCGGTTAGATCTCAAACTGATCGGGCGTTCACATCCGCTCTGGCTTTTCATTGATGGACGACGTAAGTCGTCCTAAGCCGAACATCAAGATCAGCAGACACGCAACGGACGCGCCCACAGGAAGCATTGGTTAGACTCATCTTTGACAGTTACAAAAAAATAGCTTATTAAAAACATACACTTAGCCATACTCAAAAAAAGTTTGGCACCATGAATCGTCGTTCTTTGAAAAATCGTTCATAACTCTCGAATCGTCGGAGGAAGGGCAACACCGACAGCCTGGAACACTTTGCCGCAGGTCCCGACTGCATCACTGCGTATTGCCAGCCTGCGGCCATCCTCTGTGATTGTGATTTCCTGAAGAGCCTGCAGGTCCTGCTTGATATCGGCCCACTCAAAATCCGAGCCCTTCAGGCCGATCCTTCGCTCCAGCTCCTTCAGGAGCACCAGAGCAAGAAAAGAACAGAACACATGGCCTGTGATCGTTTCATCTTTCTGATGAAAAATAGGCCGGGTTTCAAGCACGGTTTTAATATCCCGGAAAACCTGCTCGACCTGCCAGAGTTCTTTGTATTTCAGAGCCGCATCTTCAGCAGGAAGATCCGTATTAGTCAAAAGAACCCATTTGCCGTCAAAACGGGCATCTTCCTCGATTTTTCTTTTGTCTATTCTCAGATGACCACGATCCAGTTTCAGATACTTCCGGTAGCCCTTATTGGCAATCAAGGATTTGGGCTGTTTTTGTAACTTCTCCTCAAGCGAAGCGATGATGGCTTCTCTGTCTGCTGCATCTTTTCTGGCCTGCCGTGTGTTCAGGCATACGATATATCGCTTGTCTTCGAGTTTGACTTCCTTGACCTGAAGAGGAGAAGGATCTTTGGATTTCTTGCCCTCCGGGTGGACTTCTTTGTATCGCCCTCCCCGAGAGAAAACATCCAGTTTGATTTCACGGACTTTTCGCATTCGGGCACCCAGGATGAACGGCATATGGCGCTCCTGGAGATCATCCAGTGTTTGGTTGCTGATCATTCCCCGGTCCGCAATCAGGCAGCAGTCTCCGACTCCAAATCGTTTTCGGATGCGATCGGTCACGGGAATCAGAGATTTCACATCCGTGGTATTGCCGGGCCACATCTCACAGCAGATCGGTTTGCCGCTGTTGTCGAGTACAGCTCCAACAACCATTTGATTGTTCTCGGGCCGATGGTCCTTGCTGCGGCCTAACTGGCCGAGAACCTCGCCGCCTTCTCCTTCAAAATAAATCGAGGTGGTGTCAAAGAAGACAAAATCAAGACCGGTGAAAAGATCTCTTCTTTCGTCGAACAGTCCCTCTTCGACCTGATCCTTGATCCGCCGCTCGATGAAGGGAGTACGGCCGACCTGATCTTCAATCGTTTCACCGAGAAAGCTCATGGCCCGATAGTGATGATGAAGCGACAGTTCTTCCGCGCCCTGGATCAGATAGTCACGTTTCCACCGGTCGCAAGCCCGGTCTGAACCAGAGGCAAAAAGACGATGCAGCACCGTGAGGAAAATGGCTCGTTCGACATCAAATTCAAATTTGCGACCTTCCAGAAGCCGACAGAGAACTGTGTCGATGCCCAACTCCGTCCAGAGCCGCTGGAAAATCAAGGCAGGACCGATTTTTTTAGCAGATACATGTGGATGGCTCTGGTTAGAGAGAATCAGAAGGACTTTTTCGGAAAAGCGTGAGATCGAACGGATCAGCTTTTCCACTTCACCTTTCTGGTACATCTG
>JAFGJC010000276.1 GCA_016929305.1 candidate division CSSED10-310 bacterium
ACCATCAAACACAATATGCAAAAACCAATTTGACGAAACATGTCAACCTCCCTGCGACGCATCCTGCTCGATGGAATTTTTGTTTGCCTGATTATGATCTTTTCTGAATTTTTTATTCGAGTAGATATAGGCAAACGAGCCGAGAAGCAACATAACGCCGACGACCATAAATGCGATGACACGATAGATCATCGCCATTTTTGCAAGATCAACGAGTGATATTTTCAATGCCACTATGGCGAACAGAACCAAGCCGGCATAACGGAAGGTTTTCAGTGATTTCCAGATACCTCCCGAAATAAGTCCTATGGCAAACACAGCCCATAACACGGACAAACCGCCCTGCTGAAAATCCGGCAACCGCCAGAACAGCAAGCTGTTGATTTCGAACGTTGAATAGAGGAAAAACAAGCCCAATCCCGCATAGCCAAAGACTGGTGCGGTATGTTTAAATTGCTGCCCGCTCAAAAGAAAATACCAGGCAAGGATCATCACGGATACAACGGCACCGAAATCCAGAAGGCGCATTGATGCATTCAGAAAACTGTAGGTATGGTTATAGACGAAATTCAGGGATAATTTCCAATAAACGAGATCAACAAAAATTGTTTTAAGAATAGCACCGGCGACACATGCACCGGTTGCGACAATCCAAACCCATTGTTTTGTTTCATCCGTTATATATTTCCATAGAAAGTAACCTGCCATGCCACACCAGATCAGTGTCAGAACAGGCATGCGAAGAGGTTCGAGATGCCGGAACATGAGGTTGAATTCCAGTTGAAGAAGCACAAAGATCATCACAAGACTGAACCAATAGAACACCTGATTGACCGTATTGCAGGGAACCAGTTGTGGAATATCATTACCTTTCGTAATGCCGGCAAGCGTGGTGCGAGTTTCATCTCTTCGTTTCTGAACAAAAAAACCACCGATGACAGTTGCGATTGAAACGCTGTAGGTCCACAAACGCGGTGCCATCTGTTTGATATAGTCCGCGAAGCGATCCGCGCTTTCCGGAAGATGAAAGAATGAACGGTTTAAATCAAAGGACAACAGGCGAACAAATACAATGAGGTATACCAAGTGGCTTACATTTTCTATAAAGTTGCTGTGCAATTTCCGTCCCAGCCACAGAAGCATGAATGCCATCAGGGCAAGTGCTATGGTCAAGGTGCCTTTAGCAAACAGCAGGGGAAGCGTCCAGATGGTGAACAACCCGGCGAGAGCGATCAGCGTGGTCAGCAGGTTTCGATCCACGAGTTTTTTTTGAAGAAAGACGATAACATGGGAAATAAAGAACAGACCCAATCCGGCGGCCATGATGGCGCAATATATCTGACCGTGAGCCTGCTTGATCAGAAAATAGGCATTTCCTGCGTATATGGAAGCATTTGCCACAAGATAGATAATTTCCAGAATTGTCGATGTTTCACGTCTGACGACCTTGTACAGATAAACGATAGCGGAATGGATCACAAAAAATAATGTCAGAAACACGATCGTTACGGTAAAATCCGAAATGGAATAGCTGCCCCAGAGCGCAAGATAAAAAACGGTGTATGTTGCGAGGAAACCCAGATAATTCAGTAACCGCCATTGCTTGTTATAGGCGACGAAGAGAATACCGCCATTTAGAGCAAGCATATACGCGAAAAGCATCCAGAATGTCATTCCGGGAACGTTCAGCATCACGGGTGCGGCAAAACCGCCGGCCAGCCCGAGAATCGCCGTGAGAAGAGAATCGGTGCGCACCGAAACGATACCGGCACACACAGTGATCAAGATCATCAGACCGAACGCCAGCGGGATTGAAACGAGATTATACATGGGTCCCATGGCATATGCGCTGAAATAAAGCGTGAGCAGGCCGCCACCCAGAAAGCCCTGTCCCATCACGTGATACTTCTTCCCGATTAACCGGATACCGCCGGCAAGCATGATCACACCCGCAACCATACTCATGGCAATTCTAGCAACCGGTCCTAGAAGGTTGCGATCAATGGACCATTTCAGAAAATAGGCAACACACATGACAATGGCGATGATACCAAACCGCAGCAGCCATGTGCTGGCTATAGCATATTCGACGGTGACATTCTTAGGACGATGCTCCTCGCCAACCAATATCCAACTCCACATCTTTGCCATGATATCTTTGACCGATTCGACAAGTTTCGATTGTCTTACCTCCGGTTCAGCAACATGTTCTTCAACAGGTGTTCCGGTCTCTTCAGGCTCATATGCCGGCCTGAAACCCATGGATTTTTCCGGCGTTACCGGTATTTCTTCTCGTTCTGCAAGCTCTTCTGTTACTGGTTCCTCATAAACAGGCATTTCAGGTTCCGTCATTTCCGGTTCGACATGGGGAATCTTTTGTTTTTCCAGATCCTCTCTCATCATCGACAACAGCCGTTTTATCGATGTCAAATCTTCCTGTATCCAGTCAATCCGTGATGAAAACCGGCGTTGTCTGCCAGCGAAGTCAAATACCGAAATGATGATGACGATCAGTGCACCTATGATAAAAAGAAGCAGTCCCAGGACGACCGCCATAATAACATTACTCATATCCATCCCCCTGCTCGCTTACGCTATCCTTCCGGAACCTTTCGAATTAAATGACCCATCGAATGGTCAAATGATTATTCAGAAAATTTGCTTAACCCCGAAAAACGCTTTTCAGCCATGGTAATACACTTTTAGATGATAATCACTCGTTTTCGTTCTATCCTTGTATACAAGAAACTCGCGGGATATGATGACATTCAAGTTACGAAAGGAGCAACCGTGTATATTTCTGATGTAAGACCGGAATATGAATCGACGTATTTTGCATGCCTGGAAAACTGGAATTCACAATTGAAAAATGTAGCTCATGTCAAATCCGAATGGTATAATGAAATGTTCAGAAAAGGTCTGGTAGTGAAGCTTGCCATAGAAGATGAAGAGCCGGTCGGCATGATCGAAGCGATGCCGATTGAACATTCCTATGCAATGGGAGATTCACTCTTTATCATCAACTGCATATGGGTTCACGGCTATGACGGCAAAGGTCCTGGAAACCGGCAGGGAAAGGGTATCGGCAAAGCGCTTCTTCAAGCGCTGGAAGATGATGTATCTAATCGGGGTGTCAACGGTCTTGCCGCGTGGGGTCTTTCAGAACCTGTCTGGATGTCTGCCGCCTGGTTTGAAAAACACGGCTATACCAAAGTGGATCAGGTAGGATGGATGGTGTTATTATGGAAATCCTTTACCACAAACGCAATGGCCCCCCGCTGGATCAAGGGTTCATTTGAGCAGCGGCAGATACCGGGTAAAATTGCGGTAACAGCTTTTCGAAGCGGTCAGTGCTGTTCTGAAAATTCAGTTTATGAGCGAGCCGCACGCATTGCCGCTGAATTCCCGGAAGATGTCATATTCGAAGGTATCGATATGCGGAAACCTGAAAACCGAAAATCGTATGGATTATGCGGAGGTTTATACATTAACGGAAAGAATATTTTTTCCGGACCGCCGCCAACCGATAATGACATTCGGAAAACAATTTTGGAACTGAGGGGAAAGTAGGGTTGCCTTAACAGCATCACCACTGCTTTGAAGCATATCAGGATTTAGAGTTTTTGGGTTTAAGACATGTAAAAACGGTATGTTTCTTCACCTCTTCCGTATATGCCGATCGAAAAATACGAAATCCCGTTTGAAGCAGCAGCCGTTCCCAAGTTTCTTGATGAAACAAACCCATGCGGTGAAGATCCGTTTCGATACTCAGCCTGCCCTCTGATCGGATGATATAGACGATCAAGCCTTCATATTCCGTATCCGAAGGATCTGGATCATAGTCGTTTTCTATAAATATCAGTTCCGGGCTTTCGTGTGCGGAATTTTCTAATCCTGAAGATACGCGTGTCTTATTTTGTATGAATGTTTCTTTCGTTTCATCAGGAGAAACAACAAGAACACCTCCTGATGCAAGATGTTTATAAGCTGATTGAAACAACCTGGAAAGATCCTTCTCCGTTCGCATGTACCCGACCGCATCATCAATCAGAATGGCATCGAACGTGCTGTTCAGAGTGAAATCACGCATGTCGGCTTGAAGAAGTTGACATTCCGGATTCAGGTTTCGAGCTAGATCCAGCATTGATTTACTCCGGTCAAGACCCGTTGCCTTAAAATGTCGTTTCAGATGGAACAAGTTTTTACCTCCACCGCAACCCAAATTCAAGACCGTCGTTAGCGTTCTTTCAGCATGAGACTGGAAACAATCCATAACGTGACGGCACCAAGGAGCATAGTCATCCGGAGATCCCCACAACGGCCAGATCCAGGACAGATCCTCATACAGTCTCGGTAGATCACCACCCTTTTCCATAAACATCTCCTTGCTTACTATGAATCCAGCCAGTCAAACTCCACATGTCCAATTTTCAGAATACCCTCTTCACTGACAATCAGCAGTCGAGCTTCAAAACCATTTTCCTGTTCGTCAACAAAATTAACAAACATCCAGGCTTTATAGGATTCGAAAGGTATCGATGGATCGATGGAATATATCTCCTCCGCTTCATTCCTGTCAGCGGGAAGATCGCCGAAATCCGAAAGAATCTTTTCGGGTATAACAGAACCTTTTGCTTGCAATTCCATATAGTTTTGCTTCAACTGATCGGGAGACAAGCGGGACTGAAGATGCGTTGTCAGCATAGCATGAGCGCTTGTAAAATTGCCGTTGAGAAGCATTTCACCGAATCGTTTTGTGACATCTTCGTACGATTTATCAGCACGTTGAGACCGGCAACTCATCAATTGAGCCGTCAAGCCTGTCACCACTATAAAAATATATATGGTTTGCTTTGACATGAAATTTGTCATGGTTTTTGCTCCCGAAAAAGATGTATCAACCTCTGTATCGATTGACACTGTGTTACTCTAGGCAAGCTGATGAGTTGAATCAAGAGGATCTTACAGCAGAACGCGGCCTGACGGTATTATTTATCGACGGAATTATGTTTTGACGTTAAATAGTGTAAGTACGGCCGAAGCAGCTCGTTTCGGCTTGTCTCCGTTCCATCGTACGTTATGGAGACAATGGGGATACTGATATCTTTTTCCAGCCGTTTGAATATCGATTCACTGATCAATCCCGGGCAGCAGAATAGAGGATTAACATTCAGTATCAGCACCAGATTGGGATAGTTTTCCTTTAAATAATAAATTTTCAGCAGATTCTCTGTGGTTTCACCCCCATGAGCCAGCGTGGTGAAATATTGTTGCAGATAGACTGAAGGATCTTTATCAAGCTTAATATCAGCATTTCCCAACAAGGGTTCAGCGATCTGCAGTAAACGATTCCCAAAAACACTATACGCGTTATAGGAAACCTTATTGATAACAAAATCAACATATTTTCCGGATACCCACTGATCCTCAAACAACTTTGAAACGATCAATCGAATAGAATCGGCGAAAGGAACAGTTACTGCTTCACCTCCCAATGACTCAATTTCCCGGATAAGATGGTGATTAAAGACATCATTATCCCGGACATACAGATCGCCAACTATGCCGACTTGAGGCAGTATTGTGCCAGACCGCGAAACACCCAGGAAACTGTTAATGACCGCTTTGAATGCTTCTTCCTTCGATTCACCGTCTCGGATGGTTCTGAACATCATCTCGACAGCTTCAGTAACAACGGCATCAAGCTGCTTGGGATTTTTTGCCCTTGGCCGTATTTTATGAATGATACGTTGAAGGAGACCGGAGATCACAAAACCCATATAAATATCGTATGTCAAACCGATGGGAAGATCATTCATCATAAACCTGCTCACCATGATACTTACCGCTTCCATGCCCTCTCCCATTTTCATCAGACGTTGTTTTATCATGATGGGATATTGCGGCAGGTTGCATGAAATATTGCAATCTGAGTTGATAAACAGCGCTGTTTGGAAGGGATTGAGGGAGTGGGCTTTGATCGTATGATAAATACCTTGTGAAATAACGTTTAACGGCAGGCACTGTCCTTCATTGGAGTGTAGGCTTGTTTTAATAATATCCTCGTTTTGCTCGATCAACAACGCGTTTAAACCGGCTTTGAGAAACGCTGCCTGGGTGAGTTTTGCGCCAATTGAGTCATAATTGGGCAATAAATATGTCTTATCTTCAAAACTACGTTTTATTTCCATGACCGGTCTGGTATCCATTTTCGGTGACGGTTGATATCCCCGAAAGGTTTCCAGCGCGGCTTCAAGACGGCTTTCGTAACCCTCACCCGCTTCATGTTCGTCGAGTTGCAGTATCAAATACGGTTTGTTGTAATAATCCATAATGCTTTGGAAATAACTGATCAGAAACGAATCAGGCGAACATTTGAATGCCGTTATGTAAATGGGAAAAAGCCTGTCTGTCTGAGCTATCATTTCTGCTGTTTTTATGATGATATCACCGTAATGCCAATGGTTATGTTCAAGGAAACTGAGTGCGGCATTCAGACGGCTTGATTCCACCGGAATCATATCCATGAAGAATGTCTGGACACCCAGATCAGCCAATTTATCAGGTATGCCTTTATTTAGATAGGGATTCAGCACCAGATAGGGTCTGCCCAGCAGAGCGATACTGACATCCTGCGTCGCTCCAAATTGATCTTTGAACACTCGTTTTAAATCATTGCCCCGTTCCAGAAACCACTCCCAGGACATTGTCAGGGCAGTTTCGACTTTATTGAAGGAAACGGTGCGCCGTATTGTTTCCGGAAAAGAAAGAAATACGGATCGTATAATCCGGTGGATGTCATCATCGAATTTCAGAACAGGAGCAATGATGTTGTCTGCCATTTTCTTCGGCAGCATGTTCTTGACGGAGGGCACGGCATACTGGGAATAATAACAGTACGCTTTTGATTCCTTTTCAATATTGATTTCCATAACCTGGGGATAAAAGACATAATCAACGCAACGGCTTAAATTTTGAATATGACCGTGAAAATCGGTCAATGGAGCACAATATTCCGCGCCACGGATTGCTTTTCCGGAAGCAAGTGTATCGGTGCTGGAAGCAGGTGTGACGGTTGTGAATCCAAGACATTTAAAAAACACATTCCAAAGCGGAAGATACTCCATCATCGTCAGGCAATTAGGCAAACCGATCGTTATCGTTTTTTCCTGGTTTTCGGCGATTTTGCGCGAGATAATTCCGGACGAAAATATGTCATCTCTCAATTTCAGAGCATTAAACTGTATGCGATTTTTAATTCGAGCCAGAGATAATCCCGGACGGCGGATAATGGTTTGAATCTTTCCCTGGTTAAGTTCCTGGAACCATTTCCCAAGTTCCTCGAGAGACCCTGGCTGGTTGGTCGCTGGAAAATCAAATATCTTCCGATGCCGGCTCAATACATCAAATCCTGCCGCGCGGCGTTTTTTGAATCCTGCATCACGCTCATCCCGACCGCATAAATAACCCCATCCAATGGTTTCACCTTCTATATTAATGGTTTTTATTTTGCAGTGATTGCTGCAATACTCACAGACATATTCACCCACAGCAATGGTATCGTCATGTATTTTTTTACGGAATTGAGAGTTATGTTTTTTACTCATATCCGACATCTTCAGACAAACACCGTAAGCGCCGGTGAGATGACAGAATTGGGACACGTAGATAGGTCTGTCAAGCTCGTATTCAAACACGCTGACCAGAGCCCTGTTGCGTGCTGTAGCTCCCTGAAAAGCAATATTGCGACCGATCTTGCTGCGATGCGCTACTTTTGACAGGTAATTATCTCTGACAGCATGGAGTGCTGCGGCCAGTAATTCACGTTTATCGTAACCCAGACTCAACATGTGATTCAGATCCCGCTCCATAAATACAGTGCATCGATTACTGATAAGCGGTGCCGGAACACCCAGAGCGAGTTTTGCATAATCGGTTATGGCAACGCCCAGCCGGTTTGCCTGTTCCTCTATAAAACTGCCGGTTCCCGCCGCACACACATAATTCATCACCGAAAATGTCACTCTTCCATCAGAGACGACGGTAAATTTTGAATCCTGACCGCCAATCTCGATAATGGTATCGACATCCGGTTTAAGATGGATGGCGGCACGCGCGTGGGCTGTAATTTCATCGATACAATAGTCAGCACGGGCTATTTTTTGTATGAATTTTCTTCCCGAACCCGTTGTTCCGGTTGACACGAAGTTAAAATGCCCGTGTTTTTCATTTTCGATGGATTCGATAACTCGAGTGAGTTTTTGGAGTGCGGATATCGGTTGTCCCCCTGTGCGCGTGTATAATCCTGCCAGAACGTTGTTTTCCAGATCCATGATAACGGCTTTGGTACTGGTACTTCCAATATCTATGCCCAGATAACACGGAATTTCAAATCCTCTATCCATGCCGGCATACAATTCTGTTTCAACATCCTTGTGATAGCTATTCAGCGTTTTTCCTGCCTGCATGCTCCTCGTTTGGCGAGCCACCAACGGGGGATACCCGTAATGCCGCTTTACCTGATGATTTCTGCAAACTGTTTTACCCGACAACTCAACCGGATTTCCCGGTTTATTTTTCCGGCAATGCTGAAGCGCTACTCGAGCTGCACCAATCGCGCCAGCCAGTTCACCTTTTGAAACAGTCACCAACTGTTTCCCGGAAATTAGTGACAAAGCATTAACAACGGATTGATTTTTGCTGACACCTCCAACTACTGCAATGGGATCCGCAACCTCAATTCCTTGGAACAGAGTATCGCAAATATTTTGTGCCAAGCCATGGCACAAACCTGCTGCAATGGCAGGAAGGCTGTATCCCTGTTGCTGTAAATGAACCAGATCCGTTTTGGCAAAAACGGAGCAGCGTGTTGCGATATGAGGTGGAGCAGCAACGTAGGCGGCAGCGAGCCGGTCCAGTTCATGACTGCCGGATAAACCCAAACGCGATGCCTGCTGATCCAAAAAAGAACCCGTTCCTGCAGCACATGATGAATTGGAAATATATTTGCGGTATCGGCCTTCCTGATCGAAAACAATCAATCCGAACGTTTCACCACCTATGGTCAGTATGCCGGCCGCCGCCAGGTATATCTCCGCTACACCCTCCACCAACGCAATCTGTTCGTTAACTTCAATACCGGAATATAGAAACTCCCTGCCTTTTTCGGAAACAACACCACATGCATGTACCGACTTGTCGTTATTAGAATCCAAAATATCACGCAAACAAGCATGAATATTACCCTGATGAAATCGATATATGGAATGACATATTCTACCGGTTTCATCCATGATCACAAAAGCAATGGAAACACTTCCGATATCAATTCCGGCAACACGGATAATCGGCTGCACTCAAAAATCCTCCTAACAACACAATTCACACTCACAGCCATTATAGCGTCATTCGATAATGACACAATAATGAAAGTCCTCAATATCAGTTAGATTCTGTTTTCTTCTGAGTTAAGTTGTTTCATTGCGGAATTTCGATGATAAATTCCGCCCAAAGCTTGTATTTCGACTCCGCCGTGATCATTCCTTGATGCAATCGAACAATACGCCAGACGGTATAAAGACCAAGTCCTGTACCTTCCTGCTTAAACAATTCGGGGATTCGCAACCGGCTGAATTTTTTAAACAAATTCATTTGCTGCTCTGGTGGAAAACCAAACCCGTCATTTTTCACCGACAACACGAATTTCGCATCCTCCAAACACATTTTTATTGTGATTTCTCCAACAGGGTATCCATACTTTATCGCATTGCTCAGTAAATTTAACAATACCGTCCGGAAAAGCGCCGGATCGCAATCGACAATAATCGGATAATCCGGTTTGTCAATTTTAATTTCCATAACACGCCGTTCCACAGAGTGTCTGGCAATTTCCAGACACGGATCAACCACATCTTTCACGAAATCGACATCCGAATTAATATTGACCTTTAGTTCGCCACTTTCCATTCTGGCCAGATCAAGATAATCCCTTACCAGGCCGAGCAGATGTTTAGCTTTCAACTGTATTCTGTCGATCTTACGGTTCTGTTCTTGGTTGAGTTGGCCGAGATAGTTGTTCAACAAAACATCGCAATCCATGACAATGGATGACATGGGACTCTTCAGTTCATGGCTGACAAAACCCAGCATTTCCCGGTATTCCTGAATAGCTTTTGTCATCTGCTCGAACCGGTATGCCCGTTCAACCGCCAGACTCAATCGGTCAGCAATTGCAAGATGAATCTGGATTTGCAAAGGTTTGTAAGCATGGGTTTTCCGTGAACTACGGAAAAATACTCCGACAATTTTATCCCCGATTTTCAAAGGGCACGTCAGGCTGGATCGCACGCCTTCTTCCACCAATAATCGAGAAGAAAGACTGTAGGGGTGATCCTTCAGGTATTGCTCTAAATCATGGATAATGCGATTTTGTCCGCTTTCAAGGATATATTTAAGAGAAGTACTCGACAGATCTTCCGCATAACCTTTTTGAAGTTTGACGTCGTCGTAGAGCGTATGAGTCCAATATGCTTGAATCAGAGAGCTGTCTTCCTGCAGAAACGCCAGACTCATTCGATCACACGGGAAAAATTCCCGGGTGGCATCAAAAATATAGTTCATGACGGCGTCCAAAGATTCGGTCGCCGCCATGGACACTTTCTGATTGATCGTAGCCAGAACAGTCGTTACGTCAACACTAAACGCCTCTTCTTTGATTCCGGGCTGTGCCGCGGAAAAATATTCGACGTTGTTTTTTTGTTCAGGCATTGAATCGCATCACTTACGCTAGAATATATTTCCCTCTGGCCACATAGTGAGTATGGAGCAGTTTGTGGGATACTTTACCACAAGGACCGTCCGTAAGAAACTCCTTGTACAGACTCAGTATCGCAGGATTTTCATGTGATTTTCGAATCGTTGACCGACGGTCTTCCGCATAAATCGCTCTGGCCCGGGCTGCCCTGATTTCAGGTGTCGTCGGTATCGGTTGACCGCCGCCGCCGAGACATCCGCCGGGGCATGCCATAAATTCAATGAATTGACATTGACTAAAAGGACCGCCGTTGCGGATATCCTCCAGAACTTTCTTGGCATTGGCGGTACCGTGACAAACTCCCAGCTTCAGCGTCACACCTCTCAACCAGTTCCAGTCAGGTACCAGATGTTTCAAGAGATCCGGCACCGGACCGACATCTCCGATCGTGAGTTCCGCAATACGGGATCCTTCGAATCCCCGAACCGGTGTTATCTCAGCATGATCAAACAGGTTCTCGACTTTTTTGCCGGTGACAAGTTCGATAACGCAACGCAACGCAGATTCCATTACCCCGCCGGTAGCACCGAAAATCACGCCGGAACCCGTTGCTGAGCCGAAAGGATCATCGAAATCGGATTTCTCCATTTTTAGCAGATCGACACCGGCTTCCTTTATCATTTTAGCCAGTTCCCGCGTCGTCAATCCATAATCGACATCCTTGTATCCGCTGGATATCATCTCCGGACGGTTACACTCGAATTTCTTTGCAGAACACGGCATTAATGCGACACTGACGATATTGGCGGGGTCCAGATTGTTTTGCTGAGCATAATACGTTTTAATCAATGCACCGAACATCTGCTGGGGACTTTTGGCACTGGAGACATGTGGTAAAAACTCCGGATAAAAATGCTCGATAAATTTAACCCAGCCTGGAGAACAGCTTGTAAATTGCGGGATAGTTTCAGCAACACCGGGATCTTTTTTTACGAGTGCTTTATAGAGACGGAGAATGAGTTCGGTACCTTCCTCGATAATCGTTAAATCCGCAGTGAAATTGGTATCGAAAACCTTATTGAATCCGCATCGTTTTAATGCCGTATTCATCTCGAAGGTCAACGCCGTCCCCGGTTCAACTCCAAAACATTCCGCAATAGCCGCTCTGGGACTTGGTGCCGTCTGAATCACCACATGTTTTGTCGGATCATCAATAGCTGCCCAAACCTCGTCTGTGGGATCCTTTGCTTTTAATGCAGCCGTAGGACAGCGATTGATGCACTGACCACAGTTGATGCAGATAACTTCAGCCAGCGGTTTATCCAGAAAGGTGGCAATCTTCGTTTTATCACCCCGGTTGATCGCTCCCAATACACCGACTTCCTGCATATCGATACAGGTGCGGATACAGCGCCGGCAGAGAATACATTTATCCATATCCCGGACAACGGCATAGCTTGAATTATCAACCGTATATCGAGGTTCTTTCAGATGACCAAACCGGTAGAAATCAACTCCGTATTCTTCAGCCAGATTCTGAAGTTCACAATTGCCGTTGCGCGTGCAGGAATAGCATTCGCCATAATGTTTAGCCAGCATAAGATCGAGAATGTGTCTTCGAGCATGCCGGACACGCCGCGAATGCGTGCGGACCTTGATCGGTGAGGTAACGGGAAATGCGCAGGCAGCTTGAAGATTCCGCTGCCCTTCCACCTCTACCACACATATTCTGCAGACACCGGCCACACAAAGATCGTCATGGTTGCACAATGTCGGTATATTTATTCCCAGCGATTTCGAAGCCTCCAGAATCGTCGTACCCAAAGGGACTTTTATGGCATGATCGTTTATCGTTACTGTAACCTGACCGCCGATCTGGGTTTTGTCTGGAGAGGTTTTAATCGAATAGCCTTTCACACTTTTAGGTGCCCGGCAGGTTCTATCATGATTGGTTTTCGTATTCATCAATCAACGCTCCTTCTCTATTCTCTTCCGCGTCCCATGCATTCATCTTTGAAATGCTCCAGGATTGACAGGAAGGCGTTTGTGCTGGTCTGTCCCAATCCACACTTTGACGCCACTTGCATGGTTTCACTCAGAGCACGGAGTTCGTTCAAGTAAGTAATGGAGCAGGTTCCTTTCTCGAGTCGTTCAATACCGTCTAAAATCACAGGATTGCCATCCCGGCAGGGCGTGCACTGACCACAGGATTCCTCGACGAAAAATTCCAGAAAATTCTTGGCAACTTTGAGCATGTCCCGATCAGGTCCAAACACGATAATCGAACCTCCTGTCGAAATATCCTCATATGCAATTTTCCGATCGAATTGAGATCTCGGAATACAATAACCCGAAGCGCCGCCAATCTGAACCGCTTTAGCATTGCGGCCACCGCATTTTTCCAAAACTTCTGAAACGGTTATACCCCAGGGAAATTCATATACACCCGGCCGTTCGACATCGCCCGATATGCTGAACAGTTTCAATCCCGTGGAAACCGCCGTTCCGTGTTTCAAAAACCATTCCGCTCCATTGCCTATAATACAGGCACACCATGCAAAGGTTTCCACATTATTTACAACGGTTGGGTGCCGTTTCAGTCCTGTATCGACGGGATATGGCGGTCTGTTCCTGGGTTCGCCCCGGTTCCCTTCGATAGATTCGATCAGCGCTGTCTCTTCACCACAGATATAAGCTCCTGATCCCATATGAATCCGGATGTCAAACTGAAAACCTTCAACGCCCAGAATTGCATCGCCCAGAAGTTTGTTATCTCTTCGTTTCTGCAAAATCGTTTCAAGGTGTGAGAGCAAATATGTATATTCACCTCTAAGGTAAAGTATACCTTCTTTCGAGCCGACCGCTCTCGCCGCAATGGTCATTCCTTCAAAAACCAGATCCGCATGATCCATTAAAATGATGCGATCCTTGAAGGTGCCCGGTTCACCTTCGTCAGCATTACACACAATAAACTTTGTGGTATCTTTAGCTGCCGCCGCCAGGTTCCATTTGGTTCCAGTCGGAAAACCTGCTCCACCACGGCCTTTTATCTTGGAGGCGGAGATCTCAGCTAAAATTTCACTTCGCTTTATCGAAACCGCTTTTTTTAATCCCTCATCCGGAAGAATCGTGCTGAATGTCAACGGACTCATATATTTCGCTTTCATGCTGCACCTATCCTTCCTGTTTATTCTGGAGTGCGAACGCACTGAAAGTCTGGCGACACCGCTCGACGATCTCATGCGCCTTTTCCGGCGTCATTTCAGTAAACACCACATCATTGACCATCATGGCGGGACCCAGATCGCACATGCCCATGCAATTGGTCCATTCCAGAGTAAACCGGCTGTCAGGTGTCGTTTCACCGAATGCTATTCCGAGTTCATTCTGGAGTTGTCTGGCAATTCTATCTCTTCCCGACATTTCACACGAAATCGTTCTGCACAAGCGAATGACAAATCTGCCCTTCGGCTCGTCATTGAGAAAACTGTAAAACGAAACGACACTGTATACTTCCACAGGATGGATATCCAACAAATCTGCAATGATTTGCATCGCGTATGGCGAAATACTCGAATATTTCTTTTGTACCCGCTGCAGCAGCGGAAGCAGAATTGTACGGTCCTTGCCAAGCTCTTCCGCCCATTTGATAATGTTATTTTTCAGAGTTTCATTCTCAGAGACTAACATGGAACCTATCCCTCCTTTTCAGGCAACAACTCTTTGACAATCGACAGGAGCCGTGAGGGTTCAATGGGTTTTTCTTCGAATACATCAACAGGAACAATTTCATCATCCTTATCGAATTCGAATCCCGTCGCTTTCCCGACACTGGTCAACATCATGATCGGATTTTTGAAACCTTTTCGACGCAGTTCCTGCGCCATGGCAATACCGTCATCCGGCTGCTCCATCATGACATCCAAAATGAGAATATCTGGCTGCATATCTGTCACCATTTGCATACCCTGATCCCGGTTCAGTGCAGAGGATACATCATACCCTTCTCTGGTGAGAATCAAAGTACAGGCTTCGATGATATCGGGATCATCGTCAACTATAAGTATCTTCGGCATGGAAATCTCCTTTCACCACCTCAATGATCTTTTATAGGTTGAAGACGCTGGACACATACTCCGCAAGGTTCAACCCCACATAACACCGCACTTGATTCAGAAACACTCTCCCCCTCCAGCGCGGCAATCGAAACCGCAAGGGATGCTATGACTACGTTTGAGTTTTGTCAAGCAAAACTGACCGGAGTTGAATCTGATACTTTGGTGAAAATCCTTTGGATGAGGAAGGCTGATATCCTGCCGTTTTGATGTCTTCTTTCAAGTGGTTAATTACCGATGTAACATCATCTTTCACAACATTTTTATCAGGGTAAATTTCATACAGTTTTCGGACGGATTCCGGCGTGATCGATGGCATGATGACATTGGCACCAACCTCCAATCCGCGAATTCGGCCGAAAGGATCATTTACGCCAAGAGCGCTGGTGGCGGGAATATTGGCATCCGGGTTCATCAATCTGAGCACCGCCAGACTTCTCAACGAAAGATCCTTATTGCCTGGTATTGCATCGCACAATGGAGTATTGGGATGCGGTATGAACGGACCGGCAGCGATCATGTGCAGTTCCATTGCCGTGAGCTGCATCAGATCCTCCGCAAGTGATTCAATGGTCGAGTCCGGCAATCCGACGATAATTCCGGAGCCGGTTTCATAACCCAGTGCCTTTAATTGGTAAATTCGATGGCATCTTTCTGAAATAAGCTCTCCCGGACGATGCAAAGCATGCATTCTGGTATCAAATATTTCGGCTTTCAGAAGATATCTGTCCGCGCCGCAGTCTTTCCAAAAGGCGTATTCATCCCGGGATCTGTCCCCCAGTGACAACGTAACAGCAAGATCATATCTGAGTTTTATTTCCCGGACTATCGATCCCACCATTTCTTTGGAGTAGTATGGATCATCTCCGGATTGAAGAACCACCGTTCCAATACCCAGTTCCGGTAACAAACCCGCAACATGAATAATCTGGGATTCGGACAACCGGTACCGCTGAACAGCAGTGTTTTCCGGACGCAATCCGCAGTACCGGCAGTGTTTGCTGCATACATTCGAAAATTCAATGATTCCCCTGAGATAGATTTCAGATCCAAAAACGGCATTGCACGTGAACCGGGCTTTATCATACAGGCCAGAATCATCCGCACCACTCAGATATGCTGCGATTTCGTTTTTTTGTAGTTTCAAATTCGGAGCATCCTACCAGAATAAATCTCTGTCTCCAGCTTCAATCCTTACCAGCCCTTCGGTCAGTTTATTTTTTATTTCGGTATGTGTGATCGTCGCAAGTTCATTTTCAATGAGTTTATTCCCTGCATCCCGCGTCGCTTCAGTTGCATAGTCCATCAGATATTCTTTGAAGGTGAGTAATGCATTGGGCCAGCAATAGTTATGAATAAACGCTGATTTCGCCAAACCCATGAAATGATCCCCGGTCCGGCCGAGTCGATAACATCCGGTGCAAAATGAGGGGATGTATCCCAGGTTCGTTACGATATCATAGATGACCTCATCCAGTGACCGGGTATCGCCAATCGTGAACTGCTGTTTTGACGGCAGATTGGCTTCCGCTTCCTGATAAGCTCCCGGATATGTCCGGCTACCCGCGCTAAGTTGAGATACCCCCAGACGCAGTAGCTCCCTTCGATAATCGGCAGTCTCACGCGTAGTTAGGATCAAACCCGTATAGGGAACCGCCAATCGAAGTATTGCCACAAGCTTCATAAAATCATAATCATCAACAGCATACGGCGGCTGGAATGAGAGAGGTGCTCCGAGAGCAGGTTCAATACGTGGAAATGAAATCGTATGCGGCCCGACACCAAATTCCCTTTCCAGTTCAGCAGCATGAGCCAATAATGCCAAAACCTCAAATTTGTAATCATACAATCCGAATAATACTCCCATGGCAACATCATCAATGCCGGCTTCCTGAGCCCTATGCAGCGCAAACAGCCGCCACAGAAAATCCGTTTTTCTTCCGCCCAAATGAACCTTTCGATAGGTTTCATGATGATAGGTTTCCTGAAAACACTGATACGTGCCGATACCGGAAGTTCTCAGCTTTTTAAATCCATTCACATCAAGCGGCGCAAGATTGACGTTTACCCTTCGAATTTCACCGCTCTTACCTGAACGGGTTTCATACACCGCATTAATGGTATCGACATACCAGTCAGCATCAAACCGTGTATGCTCGCCATATACAAGCAGCAGCCGTTTATGACCCCTCTCCTCCAGAATCTGGACTTCCTGTCTAATTTCATCAAGGCTGAGTGTTTTTCGATTGAGTTCTGCATTTGTAGCCGCAAATCCACAATATGCACAGGAATTACTGCATTCATTACTGACATATAATGGTGCGAAAAGAACCATTCTCTTTCCATAAATCGCCAATTTGATGTCACGTGCAGCCGAAAACATCAACGCATCCATTTCCCGGTCGGTGTTTTGCAACAATGCGGCCGTTTCCGAGATGGACAGCCCTTCCATCAATCTGGCTTTCTCCACGATATCCACTACAAGCTTTTGTTCCGGATTCCTATTTACCGCAAGCGTATCAAATAAGACATCTTCATCAATAAAACTCCTTTGCCGTATGTTTGCCGTAATGTGTGTCATGAATACTTCAACCTTCTTTCCTTTACCTTTCCCGCTGCTCCCGAGAATGGATGACCGAAAGATTCAGAAATCTTTCTGATGTCTAAGACTGCACCCGTAAAAAAGGTTTGTCAAATGAAACGTGCCACTGAAATCGATTCGCTGAATGTAACCGTGCTTAAGGTGTTGATTCACCGCTCTCCGCAACGGTAACCGCAAGATCTTTAAATAGTAAAATTCCCCATTATTTGATAGTATATTGGATCATGACCGGTTCTTGGAATCAGGGTGATGTTTTACTGGGTGAATATACCGTCGAGAAAATTCTCGGCCATGGAGGTATGGGTAAAGTCTATCTGGTAAAACGTAATTTGGATCAGGCGTTGTTTGCCGTAAAAACTCTGCCGGATTCGGTTTTTAAGAACCCTGATTCCCGAAAACTTTTTATTCGTGAATTGGGTACATGGAAACGGCTTGCGGAATATCCCCATATCACCGCCTGCCGATTTTTCCGGACAGTGAACGAACGACTGGCGATTTTCTCGGAATATGTCGACGGAGGTTCGCTTCTGCAATGGCTGGAGGAACGGCGCATAACTCAGCTTCAGATTATCCTCGATATCGCCATACAAACAGCCTGGGGACTCGATGCGGCACACCGGCAGGGAATCGTGCATCAGGACGTCAAACCAGCCAATGTTCTGATGACCAGCGATGGTATTGCCAAAATTACAGATTTTGGTTTATCTCGCGCCAGTAGTTTTGTTGATTTTCCGAAATCAAAACATCAGAAAGACAGCTCACCCCTGGTGAGCACCCGCGGAATGACTCTGGCATATTGCTCGCCAGAACAGGCTCAAGGGGAAAAAGTCAGCACAAAAACAGATATGTGGAGTTTGGGAGTCACCCTTCTGGAATTATTCACCGGAAGCGTTCAATGGAAAACAGGTCTAATGGCGGAAGCCGCTTTGGATCAACTGTTGCGTCGAGATCCTGAACCTTCGGCACCGGTTATGCCGGAAGAACTGGTTATGATATTACGGCGATGTTTCAGGGAAAATCCTGATGAGAGGTGGCCGGACATGAATGCCCTGGCAAACGCGATACAACAGGTCTATCAATCGAATCTTGGCGTACCGTATGACCGGCGGAAACCTGAAATGCCGAACAATCAATTGAAAATGGTTAAACAAACCCGCGAATGTTTTGAAGGAGTGAGCTGGGAAGAACCAAAATATTGGCAAAACAAGTTGAATTCGGAGCAAATACCCGGGACTGAGAACATCGATGAATCGTCCCAGACAGATGAATCCAGCTTTCGAGAAAGTGCCTCCGAAGACCTGGAAGGCTTTGAAACCGCTGTGCGGATGTGGCAGGAAAAACTCCAGAAAGGCCAGCAAGAGCTTTTACCCGATTTCACGGAACTGCTTCGGCAAAAAGCTGTGATTCATCGTCATCTGGACGATCTTCACGGTGCACTGGATCTGATTGGCCAGGCTTCCGACATACTAAAGAAACTTGCCACCACCTCAGGTAATCCTGATATTTATCTTCGATGGCTATCCGTTCTGGGAAATCAAGCCGCCTATCTCACATCACTGAATCGCCATAAGGATGCTATCGATATATACAATGATATCATCAAGATCAGCAAACATCCGGACGTAACAGGTGATGATGATATTGAATTGATGCAATACTGGGCAGCATTTAATCAAGCCGTATGCAAGATGCGTCTGGGTGATTATCCTGGAGCTGTACAACAGCTTGAAAAAACCATTCCATTTTTAGAAAAACATTATCATGCCGATCATACCGCTAAAAGCGCTCACGATCTGACATTTGCATGTGCCAATCTGGCTTTCGGGTACATAAGACGGGGTAAACCCGATAAAGCCGTTGCCATGTATGATAAAGCACTTGCCGTTATCGCCACTCAATCTGTCGATGAAGAAACTCAAAACGGACTGCTCGATGCGGAGACTGTAGCCTGGATATTTACCAATAAAGCAAACGCCCTGACACTCATGAATGATTACTCTTCCGCTTCAAAACTCTTTGATATGGCTATAAAAATCCGGGAAAAATTAGTATTTGAGAAACAAAGAACCGAATTTATGAGTGAATTGGGAAAAGTCTACACCTGCAAAGCCTGGATGCTGCAACAGCAATATGACTATGAAAAAGCTGCGGAAGTGAACCTGCAGGCAATAAAACTCTTCGAAAAACTTGTGATAGCTGAAGGCCGGAGCGATCTCTATCGCGAGCTTTGCGTCTCATATAACAACATGGCTTCAATTTTCTGTGAACAATCCAAATATCAGGACGCCGAATCGACGATAATTGAAAGTATCAAAATCCTTGATAATCTGACATCACAGCAATCGCGCCATGAGTTGCAGGGTGAGTTGGGAATCGCTCAACTCCAGTTGGCACGAATACAATTTTTCTCCGGCAATACCGGTCCAGCATTAGCAACTGCCAAGGCAGCCTATGATCTTCTTAACGTGGAGGCGGACCGAACCGGTCGGGCGGATCTGCATCAAGCCGCCCAGGAGGCTCAGGAATTCCTATCCGGACATACTGCATAAATCCGCAGTTCAATCATACCCAAACTCCACCCAGTCATATGCCAGCAAATCAGTCGTTCCCGATGCAACAATTCCTC
The DNA here is from genome assembly GCA_016929305.1 of candidate division CSSED10-310 bacterium. Classification (GTDB taxonomy): domain Bacteria; phylum CSSED10-310; class CSSED10-310; order CSSED10-310; family JAFGJC01; genus JAFGJC01. The sequence goes on from JAFGJC010000276.1 coordinate 20,097, forward strand.
CCCAAATGAAGAGGTGATTGCACGCACCGGTTCCACTCGGCCAGGGAAAATCCAAAATCACCGCCATAATAACCTGATCAGGGTACATACCCCATGTGTAAAAATCAGGCGTGTCCATCCATGACGGCCAGAACCAATAGTTGTTAAATACATCCAAAATGATGTATTCATCGACCAGCACGGTTTCATCACGATAATTTGCACAATAACGTGCGAGATAAAAATTATCTCCGGCATTAAACATCGTATCTGAAATCACGAGATCATACATGAAGCCCGATGGAAACGGTGTCGCTGTGCCGGCGGGAGGTGTCGGACTGCATGGCGGTTCCGTGGGTGTGGGTGTTGAAGTGGGTGTGGGTGTATACGTCTCGAAAGGTGTCATCGTCACCGTAGCGGTTGGATCCGGATCCAGATTCCTGACAGCATGCTGCAACACACCCGTATCGGTATTGCAGAAAACCGCGTGAAGCCTGTTCTGAGAATCAACGGCGAGGGGTGAATTGATATATGCCTTCTCTGTGTCGATGTAAAATTCCTCTCTGTTCCAGCCATCATCCGTCAGATACCAATAAAACATATATGCATCGCTAAGCTTGACGGAATAATAGGTAATATGAGGGCGGCCGTTCAGGTCGATGGCAAGTGAAGGATACAGGGAATTAACCTGTTCTTCCAATACGGTGATCTGCCATTGATCAGGAGCGGTTCTTTCGGCATATTTAACGTAGTAATAATTCGTATACACCAGACAAAGATTCCCATCCGGAGTGATCGCCGGTTGATGGTCCGATCCGACGGTGTCGACGATTTCATAAAGCCAATCACCATCCGGTTTACACGCGCATCGCAAACCATCCGGATGAACGTAAATGATGAATGGAATATCACCATCCGCAAGAATTATACTCACCGGTAATGATTCCGCAACATCTGCAAAAAATGTATCGACCAGGTCCGTTACCCAACCCGAGTCCGTTTTATATATATGAAAGATATAGTAATCCCCCGTGCCGTACCCGTTAAACTCGAAATGCACGGCACCGATATGAGGATTGCCGGCGGAATCCAAATCGATATTATGACCTTCGGTTCTGCATACATCATAGTCACGCAATATTTCACTTTCCCAAACATCGTTATCATACACGGCATATTTTATTTGGGAGTTATACCCGCTGTAACACACATGCGGCCGTTGACTCTCGTCCAAAACCATCGCGTGACTCCTGCCGCTATACAATTCATCATCGACAAGGCTGTCCAACCAGTCACCGGATGATTGTGTTGCATAGCGTTGCAGATCGTTACGCCCATCCACATAACCGATATGAGCATAATCCTGAGAATCGACACGTAGAGTCAATGTCCGGTCGATAGTCTTACAGTATGTTATGATGTCGGTATTCCAGTGATCTGAATCGAAGATTGCCCGTTTAAGCATTTTTACCTGGGATTCTGAACTGAGATAAACGAAGTGGAGTTTTCCGCTACTATCCGTTAAAAGTGAGGTATACCCGTGCGAAAACCGGGTAATGTCAACAGTTTCTTTAGTCCATAAACCTTCTGTGGATCTGCGGACCACTCGGACTTCGTCGTTAAAATAATCGATGTTCATACCG
>JAFGJC010000277.1 GCA_016929305.1 candidate division CSSED10-310 bacterium
TGGTAAAATGATCTCCCGCATCATCTTTTATCCTGACATCAAAATAACAGTGATCCGTTCCAATTGTGTGTATTTTTCCGTGACTTAGTGCATTCCATAGAGCTTTTTGATTTTGTTTGTCACGCAGTGGCGGAGCAACGCCATAGCGATATCCTTCGTTTTCCAGATATTTAGATGAATCAAGAATTAAATAATGAGGGCATGTTTCCAGTAACAATTCGGATCTACCGGCTGATGTCAAGCCAATTTCCGAACTGAGATGCACGATATAGACTCTGGTCCCTGTCTCTTTTTGAATAACCGCCATTCGATTGATTGCTAACTCTTCTGCTTTTGGCGGTCTTGAGCTTTCATACATACTAAATGAATCGCTTTTCAATCGGTCTGCTGAAATCAGAGCCGATTGATCTTCAGCATGAATAAGCATCACACCGTCATGCTTTGAAATAGTGGACGCTGCTTCAAAGAGATCCTCATAACTGGTTCGTCTTCCTGATTCTTCATAAGCGGTAAAAAATTTAAATGAAGTGGCTCCTCGGTGAATACACGCGTCGATTTCCGCTTCTTTTTTTTTACTCCATCCGCAGACAGTCACATGCAAAGCGACATCAATCACACTTTTTTTCAGACACTCGATTCGCTCATTTAAACTCTCACAAAGACTCATGCCGGGAAAGGGAGTTGTAAAGTCGATAACAGTAGTGATTCCACCTTGTACCGCAGCTTTTGTTCCACTATAGAAATCATCGGAAGAAACGCGACCGCCAACCGGCAACTCAAAATGTACATGGGGATCAATGAGACCAGGAAGAAGTCGTTTACCTTGCGCATCAATTTCTTTTTTGAAACATCCTGATATTCCGGAGCCAATCTGGGAAATGAATGAATTTTCAACGGCTACATCGCCGATGAATTCCCCTGATGATGTCACAATTGTTGCGTTACGTATAATCCATTTATTCAGCATTATTAAGGTCTGCCGCCCATAGTGAGTGCCATAACTGCCTTTGAAGTATGGAGTCGATTTTCAGCTTCATCATAAACAATCGAGTGGGATCCATCTATTACATCATCAGTCACTTCCTTGCCTCTGTCTGCAGGTAATGCGTGCATATAAACAACACTCGGATCAGCCAGATTCATCCTTCGTTCATCGCATATCCATCCTTTGTACTTCTCCAAATTAAGCTGCATCTCCTCTTTATCCTCGGTGAAGGCAAAACCGCCCCAATTCTTGGGTATCACGACCTGGGCACCTTCAAAACCTTCATCCATATCATCAACGAATCTCAACTTGCCATGATATTTTTCAGCATTATCTTTGGCTTGTTCAACGATTTCAGGTAGCAACGGAAACTCTTTCGGTGAAGCAACGGTTACATCCATACCGTATCTTGTAAACAGCAGAATTTGCGACAAAGGCACTGAAAGTGGTTTTGCATGGCTAGTCGCATATGCCCAGGAAATCGTTACCTTTAATCCTTCTGTTTGTGAAAACTTTTCTTTAATCGTCATTAAATCTGCAAGAGCTTGCAACGGGTGGTATAAATCGTCTTGCATATTTATGATTGGTATTGAGCTGTATTTCGCTACTTCGCGTAGATACTTGTTGCCTATTTTGTAGAAGCAGTTTCGTATGGCAATACCATGGCCAAATCTTGACAATACCATGGCAGTATCTTTTGCGGATTCACCATGAGACAATTGCATTTTATCAGGTGTTAAATCATGAGCATGACCCCCGAGTTGAGTAATTCCAGCTTCTATGGAATTCCTCGTTCGCGTAGACTGTTCAAAAAAGATCATGAAGATCGTTTTATCCTGAAGAAACCTATGGGGTTGTCCCAGAGCAAATTGAAGTTTTAAACTTTTTGAAGCATCGAGTATAGTATCTATCGCTTCCCTGGACCATTCTTGCAAAGTAATTAGATGCTTGTTTCTAAATAATGTTTCCATCACAGTTATCCTCCCATTAAATTTTACGATTCAATGGCCATGTAGTTTTTCGGATAAAATGCGTAAAACAACGCCGCATCGATCAACTGTTGAATCGAAACTCTTTCATCGGGAGCATGCGCCCATTCTTCTTTTCCCGGTCCAAAACCGATACACGGGATACCATGCATTCCCGAAATGGCAACCCCATTTGTAGAAAACGTCCATCTCCCTATTTCAGGATCCATGTTAAACAGACACCTATAGGTTTCAACACCAGATGTCACCACATGATGATTTTCAGGAGTTTTCCAAGCTGGAAATGATTTTTCAATTTTATATTGATAACCTGTATGGGTTGGCGTGTCATAGATTGGTATTTCCACTGTTAACTTTTTGTCGGGATCGCTTTTCCTGATCTGCTCCAAAGCCTCTTCAGGGGTTTCCCCCCATGTAAGGCGACGGTCAATATAAATTTCACAGGAATCGGCTACAGAACACAGAGATGGAGCTGTTGATCTTATCTGACTCAGCGTAAGTGTTCCTTTACCAAGAAAATCATCCTCACGAAGCTGTGACGCAAGATCATTAATATTTTGAATCACATACGCCATTTTTACGATAGCGTTAATACCTCTTTCGGGAGCGCTTCCATGTGCACTGATTCCGGGCATTTTTGCTGAGATTTCCATCCTGCCTCGTTGTCCGCGATACAAGCGGCAATTTGTTGGTTCCGTTATTAAAACCATTTCCGGGCGTAGATTTTCTTTTTCAATCAAATAACGCCAGCATAAACCGTCACAATCTTCTTCTGAGACAGTTCCCGTAACAATCAAAGTGACATCTCTGGGAAGCAAATCGTAAGTTTTAATCAGATAACCCGCATAAACGAGTGACGCCATACCGCCTTCCTGATCCGAAGCACCTCTACCCCAAACATATCCATTCCTGATATCTCCACAAAACGGATCGAACGTCCATAAATCAGGATTTCCAACATCGACAGTATCAACGTGTGCATCCATGGCAATCAACCGTGAACCTGTGCCTATTTTTCCGACTACATTTCCAAATTCATCAATGGCAACATGATCGAAACCGACTTTTTCCATCTCCATTTTAATATGCCTGACAAGATCCCCTTCCTTACCGCTTGTTGATGGAATACGGATCATTTCTGATAGAAACCTGGACATATTGCCTTCAATTTCTTTTCTATACTTATCTATACTTTTCATAATTCTTCACCTCATATCATTAATCTGTTTCGTCATATCAATGATTTTCAGATAGGATTATTGTCTTTTGAAAACACTGCACCTGCTAATTTTTCTATTAGTATTGCGGTCATTTTTCCCACTTTATAAGGTAGGGTGTATAGGGATGAACCATATCCTTATGTTTGGGTAATATCCTGACAGCGTATCCGCATCGCCCATTAAAACGAAGAACAATCTCTCCGGAATATTTCCAGCCGCCTTCGATTTGTTCCTCAGGTTTCAATGCAACAATTTCACCATCAATAATATCATCCTTGGCATCCAATTTACCAAAATAAACCTCTACACTAACATCCTCCGGCGTTAAAAATCCCAACCATGCGTTGACAGAAATAGATATTTTATCACCCACTTTTATTTTTTCAGGAGCATTAATTGCACTTCCAGAGACTGACACATGTGACCATTCCCGATAGACTCTGTCACGCCACTGTGCTAATTCCGTAGCTGTTTTGGCTTTGTTCTTCAGTAATGTTTTTCCTGTGTGTGAAGCTTTCAGATAAAGCTGTTGCGTATAATCAATAAGCATGCGATGCGTTGAAAAATAGGAGCCAAGATTCTTCATTGAAGTTTTGATCATTTTTATCCACTCTCTCGGAAGACCAGTTCGATCCCGATCGTAAAACATAGGAATAATGTCATGTTCCAGCAGCCGATACAGCGCTTCACTCTCAATATCATCCTGTATCTCTTGATCTTCATATTCTTCACCGGAACCAATAGCCCACCCGTGAAGATCTCCATATGCTTCACACCACCATCCGTCCAGAATACTCACATTCAATACTCCATTGATGATCGCCTTCATACCTGATGTACCTGAAGCTTCCAAGGGACGTCTTGGCGTATTCAACCAGATATCAACACCCTGTACTAAATGACGAGCGACGGATATATCATAATTTTCCAGAAAGACAATCTTATCTCTGAATTGAGATTTATTGGCAGTTGTAACAATTTGACGTATGAGTTCTTTTCCGGAGGTATCTTGTGGATGCGCCTTACCCGCAAATATTATTTGAACAGGGTATTCTTCGCTTCCCAGCATAGAAGTCAACCGTTCAATATCATGAAACAATAATGTAGCTCGTTTATAACTTGCGAAGCGGCGTGCAAAACCTATCGTCAGGGCATGTGTATTGAGAACTTCCTGCGCGTGTCTGATTTCTGCAATACTCACTCCTCTCTGCTTTATTTGTTGGGAAAGCCGATTTCTGGTAAACGCTATCAGGCTTTCTCTACGCAGTTGCCGCACTCTCCAAATCTCGTTATCAGGTATATTATCGATTCGGGTCCATAACGCAGGATCTTCCGGTTCTTCCTCAAACTTTGGACCAAGATATCTTGTCAAAAGTTCTTTCATTCTCTTGCTTATCCACGAAAATGTATGAATTCCATTTGTGATGTGAGTTATCGGCACTTCATCTATTGGTAATTCCGGCCAGAGAAAATGCCACATATTCCGTGTTGTTTCTCCGTGGAGCTTACTGACGCCGTTACAAAATGCTGACATTCGAAGGGCAAGCACTGTCAAACAAAAGCTGTTTGATTTGCCTGGTTCCTGTTGCCCTAAAGCCAAAAACTCATCAAGGGATATTCCCATAACACGAATAATATTTTTAAAGTACTTGCTGACCAGTTCCAGTGAAAAATGTTCATTTCCTGCCGGAACCGGTGTGTGTGTCGTAAACACACTCGTAGCTCTAATTATCTCCTTGGCAGCATCAAGAGAAATGTCGTATTTCTCCATCAGATTCATCATTCGCTGTATGGATAAAAATGCTGAATGCCCCTCATTAATGTGATAAACAGAAGGCGATAATTTCAAGGCTTCGAGTGCTTTAACGCCACCCATACCGAGTATAATCTCCTGTTGAATACGCATTTCACGGTCGCCACCGTAAAGTCTGCTTGTAATCGCTCGATGCCGTATAGAATTTTCAGGTATATTCGTATCCAATAAATATAAAGGGATCGAACCAACCTTTACACACCATATCTGGCAATATATCTCTTCGTCACCCAATGGCAGCGAAATCTTCAACGGACTACCATCTTCCGTGGTTTCAAGTTTGACCGACATATTATACCAATCGTTATCTGGATAACGTTCCTGTTGCCAGCCATCGTTATTCAAATACTGCTGGAAGTAACCTTCCTGATAGAGTAGTCCTATGCCAACTAATGGAATTCCCAGATCGCTAGCACTCTTTAAATGATCACCTGATAAAATACCCAATCCACCTGAATAAACTGGCAAGGATTCATCCAATCCATATTCACAAGAAAAGTACGCTATCAAAAAGTCCTTTTCATTACGATGGTTTTCAGAAAACCATTTTGGTTTTGACATATAATCTTTGAATTTGCGATATATTCGATTCAGATTCGAGATGAAACTATCATCTTTTCCCGCTTCCATTAAATCTTCCTGAGGAATTATACTCAGTAATTTAACCGGATTTTGATGCGATGTTTCCCAGTAATCACTCCGTGAACGTTGACTCGGATTGTATCCCAGTCTTATAAACAGATCTAATGCATCATCATTCCAGGAAAACCATAGATTCATAGCTAATTCCCGAAGCGATTCGAGATGCTTTGGAATGTTTGTATCAACTAAGAATGGATTTACTTTCATATTGACCTCAGATGTTTTTCAGAGTTGCATTACGACAATCAAACCTAGAGGATATATCCAAATGCTGTGAAATTAAAGAGGGAAATTGAACATAGTCTCGATAGTAAAATAGTTGAGATAATTAGTACACTTGACAATAAATACGAGCTGTTTAATGATCACATCTATGAATCCTCGTAGAAATCCAATATTTCCTAAACGCTTGATTCATTTTACTCAAGTCGTTGCTCAACATGGTGGAAGAGCATTGCTAATTGGCGGTTCGGTCCGTGACTGGCTTCTTGGAAAACCTTGGAAGGATTTTGATATCGAGGTTTATGGTATATTGCCGGAAAAGCTTTTGGAGTTATGCAAGTCTGAGGGTTCTGTCAATCTTGTTGGAGCTTCATTCGCCGTATTAAAGGTGCAGCTATCCCGAACACTTCACATTGATGTGTCGATTCCTCGCAAGGAGCGCTCAACAGGATCAGGACACACAGCATTTATGATCGAAACCGATCCATTTATGTCTTTTAAAATCGCTGCGCAACGACGCGATCTGACGGTTAACGCCATCAGTTACGATCCTTTGACTCATGAAATTATCGATCCCTGTCTTGGAATGACCGATATTCAAGTAAAAGTGTTGAGACACATCGGTTCAAAATTTCGAGAAGATCCTCTTCGAGTTTTACGTGTTTTGCGTTTTATGGCTCAACTCGGATTTGATATTGCTCCGGAAACATTTGATGTATGCAAAAATATGACACTGGAAGGTTGTTTACAATCTTTACCCAGGGAAAGAATAGAGGAAGAATTAAAGAATTTGCTTATCAACGGAAAAAGTGGATTCATCGAACGGGCACTGCGAACAGCATCAGACATGGGCATCTTTAACATGATTATGCCTGAAATTGAGCAGTTAAAAGATATCCAACAGGATCCGATATATCATGCTGAAGGGAATTGCTTTACGCATACAATCCTAGCTGTGGATAAAGCCGCTGGAATAGCTAAGCGGGATGGGTTGAATAATACAGAACGCTATGTACTGTGCCTTGCTGCTCTAGTCCATGATTTGGGAAAGTATCATACTACTACAGTTGATAATGACGGTAGAATACGAACGTACGGTCACGATAAAGCTGTAAAAACCGACGCGTTTCCGCTATTGGAAAGAATCTGCAGTAACAAAAAAACAATTGAACAGGTTTTTGGGCTTGCAGAGACGCATATGCAACCTTTACATCTTGTTCAAGCTGATGTTGTCAGTGACGCTGCAATCAGAAGGCTTGCAAGTAAAATATGTCCATCCTCTCTTTTCGATCTTGCACGACTTGTCGAGGCGGATACAATGGCATCCTGGAGCAGTCAATCTAAACAAAAAATGAATGCTCACATATTTCTAAGAGAACGAGCATTATCATTGGGGGTACAAAATAAACCGATTGAACCGTTACTGATGGGCAGGGATCTCATTGAATTAGCCAGATACGGGAAAATACCCCAAAAATACTGCGCGGGAGGTCCTCACTTTAAGCACCTATTGGATAAACTCTATAATGCACAACTCGATGGCTTGATACATTCCAAAAAAGAAGCCGTTGATTTTCTTCTAAATCTGGAAGAAACGGGAGATATTATATGAAGTGTATGGTTTGTGCTCACGGAGATGAAGATGAATTCGAGCTTATCCCTTATGTTAAAACATTAAATGTCGGCATCGAACTTCAAAGTTATGGACTAAAAGGAGTGTTATCTGAACAAAAGTGGAATGAGACATTGCAGCAACATTTGAAATTTAAGGATCGGTGGAGAGGTAGAATCGCTGTACACGGACCGTTTCTGGGAATAAAATATGATTATCAGGACCATATCCTCAAAGAAGCGGTTAAGATGCGGTTAAACCGGACATATGAAGTCGTCAGGCAAATCAAACCCGACACTCTTGTATTACATACAGGCTTCTCCGACGAAGTCGAAAAATTTCATCTGCAAAATCTTTGGCTGCAGGAAACTATGGAGTTCTGGCAGAAGGAAATTGAAAAATATGCCGCTTTAAATGTAACGGTCGTTCTGGAAAACATTATCGAATCAGATCCTTCTTACATGAAAATACTTGTCGATAACGTTAATCATCCCAATTTGAAATTATGCTTTGATATCGGTCATGCACATGTATGGTCCCATTGGAGTCCATCTGAATGGATAGAATTTCTGGGAAATCGTATCTTTCATATACACCTTCACGACAATGCAGGAGAGCAGGATAACCATCTCCCCGTCGGTAAGGGATCCATCGATTTTGAAAATTTCTTTAATACTGTCAGAAAACATATCCCTGATGTAACGATTTCTCTTGAAGTTGATTCAGATAAAGAAACGGTAATCGAGAATTTAAACTACATTATCGAAAGATATATTATTTAAGTATTTCGCTATCCACGTGTGATTCAAGCGAATAGATTATCGATTTTATTTGATATGAATCAAATGAATCCGGTGAAATTTGTAAATACCGTCGGAATGAGTGAACAGCAGCGTGCTGTTGTTCGGGAAAGTTGAGCAACATGATGCCCTTCAGCTTCCAAGCTTGTCCATTTGAAATGTCCAATGCGATAGCCCGATCCAATAAATTGAGAGCTTCCGGAGGATTGCCGCCATCGATCAAATAAGCTAACGTTGTCAAATCAGCACTCAACTCCTCCTGAAATACTATTATGGATTTTGACTGATCCATTGCTTTAACCGCCATTCGGTATTGATTCAACACAGCTTTCTGTTGTTGCACCAACCGCCATCTTTCAGCTGCAGAACTATTTCCATTCTTGATTAATGGATATGGTTCAGACAATTTATCCATTTTTTGCGAAAATTTCTCAAATTCCTTTCTACAATTTTGAAAGAGATTCATTGAGGTTTGGATACCCGTGGGTCTGGCCATCTGTTTGAATCCAGCTATTATTTGCCATGAAA
>JAFGJC010000278.1 GCA_016929305.1 candidate division CSSED10-310 bacterium
AGCTTTTTATTCAGAGGATTATGGCAGTTTATTAAATTATCGATACCGTCCTATATAAAAAAGGCGGAAGACAAGATGAATACCGAAACGTGCGCCAATTAAGACTCAGAAGGCTTTTCTTCCTTGCCGGGCATAAATTTGAATAGAGCAATATCATCACGATCGTATTCCATTCCAAGTATTAAGTGACCAAATTTTTCGGAAATCCGCTTTATTTCACCTTGCAGACTGACAATTCGATCCTGCATATCTACTTGAATGCGTAAATGGTTGCCGACATTAAGAGATTTCGTGCCAATGGGATGAAATTTGATGGCCAATCCCTCTTTACTGATATCTACGATTTCACCCTCATACTCCAATTTAAAATTCACTCGTATCGGGGTTGTGAAAGATGTTCGTTCGCGAAGTCGGCGTTCCGGACTGGTTCCGGCTGTGGTTGAGTTTTCTGCATTTTCCTTCTTCATGAGACTCCTCCCGTTTCGCAAGTTGAGAAACCGATGTTCATCATGGCAAAAGACACATCATTCTTCAATTGAAAATGCTGCAGTAACATTACAGCTTGAATTCAATGATATCCCCTTCATTCAAAACATAATCACGCTGCACACGCTGCCCGTCAAATGTATTTTTCCCCCAAACCCTTGCATATTTCAAGTTATGAGCAAAATCTTTATGTATTTCCTGTGCAGCATCTAATAAAACAGCTCCCTTTCGTAATACAATCGGCTGGTCTATCCGCGGCTCTTTTCCAGGTGCTTGTGTATAGACTCTTATCAATTGTAACATATCATACAATTCACGACCGAGAAGATTGGCATCAGATGGATTGAAACTGGACAATGGCACAATTCGATATTGAGTGTAGGTTTCCTTAAGAAGCTCCAAGTTGATTTGAGCGTCGTGGTGGTCGGATTTGTTGGCGATGATCAATGCAGGTAATACTACTTCACTGGCATAGTAATTCGCTTCACTGAATGTATCCGTTAACCGTATTTTTGATGCATGTAATCGCTGAATAACGATATCAAGTTGAGAGATATCGTCGAGGCCGATTGTCAGAAGAACAACATCGCACACACGAATTAAGCTTGGAACCCACGGTTCTAAAAACTCAGCCGAAATCGGTGGCAGATCGACTAACTGGTAAGCAATATTCTCGTAGAAAAGCATTCCAGGTTGAGGTTTAATCGTTGAGTATGGATAATCTCCGATGACCGTCGGCGCTCCAGTGAAGTTCCCAACAATTGAGGATTTTCCAGTATTGGGAGGACCCACCAGGGTGATCTGAGCGCAGCCCTCCTTGGGGATATGATATGAAATGCCTTTTTTGCCTGAACTTTTCTTTTGCTCAATAATCCCTTTTGTTTTAGAGATTCTGCGCTTAATATCCGCGCGCATTTTTTCCGTTCCCTTGTGTTTGGGGATTGTCCGGAGCATGGCTTCGAGTGCTTCAAGTTTTTCCTCTGCAGTCTTGGATTTCTTGAATCGCTCTTCGGCGGCAAGGTATTCAGGCGTCAGATTAGCCGGCACAATGATCCTCCGATAAAAAGAGTATATCAGACAAGATATTTTAATATAAGCGATTACTGAAATATTCAAGATATCTTGACTAGTGATGAAATCAAGGTTAAACCTTTTCAAGGGGGATCATGTGAGTCTCAATTATCTTAAAGAAGCGCAACGCCAGGCACAAAAGGGAAATTATCTTGATGCTGGCGATTTATATCGAGCTGTCGGCGAGTATGAAAAAGCTTTGGAAATGTTTGCGAAAGTTAAAGCTTACGGCAGATCAGCTCCACTTTTGGAATGGTTAGGAAGAATTGTAGAAGCAGCGCGACATTTTGCTAAGGCAAAGCAGTTCACCAAATCGGCGGAACTTTTTAAGCAAATTCAGGACAACTATCAAGCCGGTGTGATGTATCGGGAAGCGGGTATTCCTTTGTTCGCCGCAGAAATGTTCGAAAAAGCGCACGCAATCTCCGAAGCAGCTCTGATGTTTGAAGAAGCAAAAGATTATATTCGTGCGGGTGAATTGTATTTTGATCGGGGTATGTATGGTAAAGCCATCAGTTGCTTCGATAAAATTTTAACCAGCGAATTCTACGCAGATAAAAAAGATGATTCCGGAACTCCCGTTATCAAAATTATAAAACTCAAAGCTGCTCAAGCATACGAAAAATTAAGAAAGTATCAGACTGCAGCTCAATATTTTTTCGAATGTGATCAACCACATAATGCCATTTCCGTCTGCCGGACTGCCGGCGATCTGCCACTTGCAGCCGATTACTGCACAAAAGCGGGATTTTTGGATGAAGCATCTAAAATTTATGCTGAAATGGGAGAAATCGCACAATCTAGACGGCTTATGATCCAGAACCTTCTTTCTGAAGATCACTTTTCTGAAGCAGCAAAACTGGCTGATGACAGCGGAGAGTTTGTTATTGCAGCCGAAGCGTACGAAAGGGCAGGCGATTATTCAAAAGCAGGTGAAATGTATCGATTGACCGCTAATCCTTCCAAAGCGTGTGACATGTTCATTAAATCCGGAAGGTTCCTTGAAGCTGCTATACTGAGTGAACAGATGGGCGATATCAAAAAGGCTGCTGAGCTGCGGGAAAAATTAGGTGAAAAAGATAAGGCAGCCGAACTTTTTGCACTTATTAACGAACCGGAGAAATCTGCCAGATTGTACCTGGAACTGGATCAATCCGAGGAGGCTGTCCGTATACTTCAAAATGCCTGGGCACAAGGCAATACGGCAGATCAAATTCGCAATCTCCTTGGATTGGTTTTCCTCCGTCGAGGTAATTTTGATTTGGCATATGAAAATTATTTAAAGCATATGATGGAAGACAATGTTAATGCGACCAATATAGATATATTTTATGAACTTGGAATCGCTTTTGATGAAAGAGGTCAATCCGAACGTGCATTAAAAGTTTTTGAGCGAGTATATGCATTTGATCTTAATTACAAGGCAGTAAAACAGAAAATTAACCAACTTTCGAAAGATGTTAAAAAGAATATCATGAGACAGGCGTCTACGACGACGCCACATCAATTCACACCAGGGCGACTCGTTGCCGACAGATATGTGATCAAAGAACGAGTCGGTTCAGGTGGTATGGGTGTCGTATATCGTGCTCTTGATCAGGAGCTTGGGATTGAAGTTGCCCTGAAAGTACTCAAACCGAAATATTCTCACGATACAGAAATGGTGCAACGATTTAAACAGGAAGTTACGCTTGCACGGCAGATTCATCATGAAAATGTCATTCGGTTGTATGATTTTGAAAAGGTTCATAATGTGTTGTATATCTCCATGGAATTTTTTCCAAGCCGCGATCTCAAAGCAATTATTCGCTCCCAAGGTGCCTTGTCAGTGGATGAAATCATAAAAATACATACGCAGGTGTGCAAGGGATTATGGGATGCACATCGAAGAGGTATCGTGCACCGTGACATCAAACCTCAGAACATACTGATTAATGATGGCAATATCGTTAAATTGGCTGATTTTGGTATTGCAACGGTGATCGGACCGGCATCAATATCAACAACGGAATTTGTAGTGGGAACTCCTGAATACATGAGTCCAGAACAGGCAAAAGGTGAACCGCCGGATACCCGGAGTGATATTTACTCACTGGGTACAATTATTTATGAGTCTGCCGTAGGTGTACCTCCGTTTTCCAATCCGGATTCTTTTCAGGTTCTGGTAGATCAAGTCGAAAAATTGCCGGTTAAACCTATAGAGCGGAAAAAAGATTTACCACTCTGGCTCAATGATCTTATATTGAAATGCCTGGAAAAGGATCCGGAAAAGCGATATGAATCCGTGCAAGTTATTCAACGGCAACTGGCAACTTGCGGTATTGCAGATTTGATGCTGCATGCATCCTCGGAAGAGGATGACGAAGAAGAGGATAATATTTTCTTTTAACTTTGTGTTTCCTGCCGGTGTTCCTCATCCTGGCGGCGACAGGCTTCCATCAGCAAACCTACAGTGGATTCCTGAACTGTTTGTTCAGATGCGAGCACATCATTTTTAAATTCGAATTGCCCTTCCGGTAAATTGAGAATAGCGATCACCGCTCCTACTCCTGTATTTCCCTTTAACTCAGCGTGCACTATCTCGCCCTCTTTAAAGAAAAGTTTACCTCCGAATTTTGCATCTCGGTCTGAGGAAATAGTCAATAATCCAGTTTTTAGACACTGACTCAGAGTTTGCACCACCTCCACCAGTGATAATGCAGCCAGATTGCCTGAAAATCCCGAATCGCTGAAACTGATTCCCAGATCGGAATCGACGATTGTTTCATGACTGGCGATCCGACCTTTTTCTTTCAGAAGCATTTTTTCTACATCCATTCCTGATGCTGCGCGCAGAGCAAACTCATAACTGCCGATTTTAATGATATCGCCGTCTTTCAAAGCGACGCTGGATATCTTTTTGCCATTTAAAAACGTACCGTTTCGGCTGTTTAAATCTTTAAGAACAAATACATCGTTTTCCCAGCAAAGCAAGGCATGTTGGCGAGATACCATAAGATCGTTCAGGACTATGTCATTGTATTTTTCTCTGCCGATGGTAGTTGGCTGCCGACGATTCAGACGGACAGTCTTAAAGTTATAGCAAACTAAATATACGCTGGGATCGGTTTCGTTTTTCACTCATTATCTCCTACAGGCTTCTCATTGATATATCTTAATGATTAATACAGAGAAAAAAAACATAAAAATCAGGGCTTCCGAAGATCAAGAGACGTGAGAGGTATCTGCATGCCATAACTGAGTGCAATGATGCAGGCAGGATGGACGGTGACAATTCCTGTGTTTTCTTCAATTTGCATTCTGCATGCACCGCAACTGGATATCACAAAATCCGGATTTAACCTTTTGATTTCCCAAAACAGACGTTTACCGATACTTCGTGAAAGCTTTGCATTCCTCTTGCTCAATCCGAAAGTACCGCCCATTCCACAGCATTGCGATTCCAAAGAATGCAAAGTTAAACCTGGTATTAAAGACAGCAATTTTAAAGACAGTTCGCTATAACCTGCGGCTTTTGCCTGACAGGGTTGATGAAGCGCAAGCGAATAGGGTAGAGGTTTGAAATGCGTATCCAGAGCGGCCTTGGTTAGTAATGCGACCAGGAATTCATGGATGTCGCTTGTGTGCTCAGCAACATGTTTTGATTGCGTTGAATGTAACAATCTTGGATATTCATATCGTATTGCGGCCAAACATGCGGGGGAGCTTGTAACGATTGGGTAGCCCTTCTGTACCAACGCATACAATACTTCAACATTTCTCTCACTTTCTTTACGGGCTGATTCTGATCTGCCTGCAACAAATTTTGCGTGATCACAACACTCCAAATTGGGTACTAAAGGAGAAAATTCATGATGTTTGAGTATATATACTATTGCACTCGCTTCACCCGAAGAATCATGGTAATTCGCAAAGCTGCCGGGGAAATAGACTACTTTTGGATGTGAAGAATCAATACCGGCATGTAATATTTTGGTCTGAAAGGATTCCTCATCGAAGGCTGGAATTCCCCGCTGACGGTCAAGACCGGTGGTTTTTTCTAAAAATCTCCGCAAAACGGAATTTTTCATCACTCGATTCGTCCATTGACTCTGAATGGATCCCAATTGTTCCAGGAGTTTAACTGATGTGATGATTTGCTCAGACCAGGACAATCCCCAATCCATATGATATTTCTCTTTTGCATATTGTACCATACCGGGAATATCTGATCCGCCAGGACATTCCACTCTGCAAAGACCGCAACCAAAACACAAATCCAGGATAGATTTTTCTTCAGGACCAATACCTTCTATATTGTCTATAAACCCATATTTTAGAATCCAGGTGAGAAGATTCCGTTTCGCCCGTGGCGTACCCATCTCATTACCGGTACCCAAAAATACTGGACAATATGCGCGGCATGCACCACAACCGCTGCATTTATTTAACTCCTGAATGACCGTTTCCTGATTAATGACACGTTCATTTTTAGGGATATCCAACACATCGAAAATTCTTAAATTGTCTGTGATTCGATAGTTATCCCCACCGACAATGATACCGGGATTGAATCGATTGAATGGATCGAATTTTTTCTTTATCTGCTCAAAAGCGCAATACAATCCTTCAAACATGTCAGGTAAGAAAGGGCTTCTAAGAAAACCATCGCCATGCTCGCCCGAGAGACTGCCCTTTAACGATTTAACAAGATGAAAGGTTTCGTGTGCAATAGACTGCATTGTCGGTTTGAATTTGGGATCACTGATATCCATGAAAGGATTGACATGGACATGACCGTCACCAGCATGCCCAAAAATCACTCCGGAAATATTTTGATGCTTAAAAATATCATGTAATCCCAAGATATAGTCGGGAAGCTTTTCCACAGGGACAACACAATCTTCGATAAAGCGAGCCGGGTAGATGGGGGGTGGCATACGATTCAAAATCGGACTCGCTGAATGTCGGACCTTTAATAGTTTGTTTTTATCTTCCGGAGTCATTCCTCTCCGAAATGCGATGGCGGGACGACCAGGTCCAACAAGTTCCTGACGTACGGTTTCAAGTTTGCTTTGGACGGTATCGATATCGGGACCGTCAAACTCGACCAACAGCAATGCTTTAATGCTTTGCGGTAATGCTATACCCACATCAAAGGCGCTTTTCCGAACAAGGTTCAGGAATGTGTCTTCCATGATTTCCAGCATGCTTGGCGAATGTTGACAAACCTGGACGACAGCTTCACCTGCTGTTGTCAGGGATTCACAAAAAAGCAACATGAGTCCGGAAACTTCAGGAATATCTTCAAGGTTCAGATCAATGCTTGTAAACAATCCAAGCGTGCCTTCAGAAGCCGAAAAAAGGCGGCTGGCATTTATTGAATCATCTGGGTTGACGATATCAGCTAAAAGATATCCACTCGCGTTCTTCGTTGTTTTAGGGTAAAAACAATCCACATCATTTGTGTGCTCACGAATGATGTTATCTATATCGTATACAAGCTGTTCATGCGGGTTTTGAGGGATTGCCGGGATATTTTCTGCATTATGGAAATACTCCTCCCTGCCATCGCTCATGACGAGAGACAATCCTTTGACATACTGACTCGTAGCGCCGTATTTAATTGAATGTGCTCCCGCCGCATTGTTAGCAACCATTCCCCCAATCGTGCAATATCGATTGCTGGAGGGATCAGGGGGAAAAAAAAGACTGTGTTTTCTCACGGCCTGTTCTAAATCAAATTGAACAAGCCCTGGTTCGACTCGAACAGTTTTATGAGTAGCATCGATGGCTAAAATACGGTTCATGTACCTGGAAAAATCAATAATCAGGCCATGTCCAAGCGCGTTTCCGGTAAGACCCACTCCCGCACCGCGCGCAGTAATCGACACATTGAAATTATTAGCAATCTCTACGGCAGCTATAACATCGTCACCATCCCTGGGCATAACAACCCCCAAGGGAAGGATACGGTACATACATGCTGCTGTGGAATACTGTATCCGCGTCTGTAAATCGCAAAAAAAATCACCGGACAGGCGAGTTTTAAATGCTTTTTTCAGTTTTTTGTGAAGAATCCGGTTCGATTTCTGCATTTATTTTGAGATTGTACGACCAAGGTGGTTTTCGATGGAGGTGATTTTTCCTTTAATTCGATGGTTACTATTCTTGCGGTCATCAATATGAATTGTTGTGCTGACTCTTGCATTACGGGCGAGCATGGTGTTGTGACATTTTTGAATCAATGCCATAACCTCTTCCCAGGATCCTTCCACAATAGTGCCCATCGAATGCGTCTGGTAGGGCAATCCGCTTTTATCAATAAGATCAATGATCTTGGAAACCTCAGAACTCAATGATTCACCATAACCCAAGGGTGAAATGGTAAACTGACATAACATAGACGTTCCTAATCGTTAATGGTCAAATACGGCCATAGATCTCCAGGTGTACCATTATTACTATATGGCTGAAGCTGGAAAAAATAATCACCCGGGACAAGATCTCCCGGTTCAATGGAAATCTCCAGACCGTAAACGCCATCATTGGGATTAAAATCACCTTGGCTGCCGTCATCAGCTAAAAAGATGCCAGTACCAAGGCCATTGTAAAAAAGTTCAATGGAATAAATAGCGTCCCTGTCAGATATGACGGCAATTATCTGTAGATCACCTCCACCACTGGCGGTAACGCGAGAGTTCATATATCCTGCCATGAATATTTGAGTTCCGGTACCCTGTGTTGATTGACATGCTGGTGTGGACAAATACCATGGCAAGGGTTGGAAAGTGGAGGTGTATGGCGATCCGAACTCAGGAGCAACAGAGTAGAACGGCCATGCCATACTTGAATATCCCTTGGCATCTTCAGCGACGATTTTTAGAAGAAGCCTGATGAGTTCACCAGGAGAAGCTGCATTTGGTTCAACATAAAACTGCTGACCATAAATATTGTCGCCCGCATTAAAATCTCCATGAATTCCGTCATCATGAAGTTCTAAAATAGGCTCCCCGGCAAAATATACATTTACCGATTCAATGTCATTATCCGGATCGGTAATCCAGGCGATCAATCGGACGTTTCCTCCTGATGTAATCCGATATCTCGTGTCAGCGAATCCAGCGAGATGGATAACTGGTTCGACCGTTGGTCTTGGGGTCGGTGTAATTGTTGGTGTTGGAGAGGGTCCTTGTGTGTTCGTGGGCGTTTCAGTCGGTGGCGGAGGGTTACAGGGATTGACTGATCCGGGGGAGATGGTGTCTTCCTGCCAGTTGTAGCCTTTATCCGTGTCTTCACCGTTCGGGCATAAGTTTAGCGATTTTCCTTCTGTTGCCGGCTCAGCATAATCACCTTCTGTCCATATCCCTGCGTTTACAGCAGTACTTTCCCAGGTTTGACCGCCCGCGCCGTAAGCGATGTAATCGACGATCGTATTTACACTGTGCGTTGTTGAATCAAACAGAGCGATATATCCAGTTGAATTACCCATATTAGATGATGCGCCGGTATAAAGGTCCGTATCACTATTTGTGCCCTCCGTATTGATATGGACGGTCACAAAGCAATGAGAGTCAAGAATAAATGTCGGAAGGGTATAATATGGACTGTCATCAGGTTTTAAATCATATCCACTGATATCGATGGCATCAGGTGAATTGTTATAGAGCTCGATGAATTCGAGTCCTGTATCGGCACCTTCTGGATCACAAAAAACTTCATTGATAACGACACCCATTCTTATGGTTGGTGTTTCCGTCGCTTCCGGTGAGGGCGTAATTGTGGGTGTTCCAGGTCCCGGTGTGTCGGTTGGCAGCAAAGTGGGTGTACCTGTCGGTGTTTCCGTCGGCGGTTCCTCCTCGCAATTTACATCAAGAAATGTAGGCCAGCAAACACTCCAGTCGCTGGAATTATTATTATCTACAGCATCGGGGTCGAGATTTATAGAATAAGACTCTTGCGCGTCTGAGACAAAATCCCCAGCTGTCCAGATGCCCGCATCAACTGCTGCACTTTCCCACGTCTGTCCTCCTGCTCCATACTGAACGAAATCGACGATTGTTGCCGGTGAATGCGTAGTGCTAGAGAACAGAACAACGCTTCCCGATGTGTTTCCCATATTCGTTGACAATCCGGCAAAAAGCTCCTGAGCAGTGTCATCGCCCTCAGCGTTTATGTGGATGATAACACGAGCACCAGGATTCAGAATAAAAGCTCCAAATGTATAATAAGCCGCGCCGTCAGGTTTCAAATCATAACCATTTAAGTCGATTGATTCATCACTTGGATTGATCAATTCTATCCACTCCAGTCCGCTATCGGAATCAGCAGGATCGTATAAAACTTCATTAATAATAACACTAGACGGAGGTATAGGTGTTGAGGTCGGTGTGTTGGTTGGTGTGTACGATGGAGGCGCTCCCGTAGTTGTCGGAGAAGGTGATATTGTTGGTAATTCCGTTGGTGTTTCTGTTGGTTCGGGTATTACACAGTTAATATCCAATAACGTCGGAATACATGAAGACCAATCCGATGAGACGTTATTATCTTGTCCATCAGGATCCAGATTAATCGAAAATCCTTCATCAGCGTCGATTACAAAATCTCCTGTCGTCCAGATCCCCGCATCGACAGCCGTGCTTTCCCATGTTTGTCCTTCCGCGCCATATTGCACAAAATCGATAATTGTGGACAGTGAATGCGTCGTGCTGGAAAATAAAACAATACTTCCGGACGTGTTTCCCATATTTGAAGACAATCCCGCATATAATTCGGTATCCGTATCATCACCTTCAGTATTGATATGAACGACAACACGGGCATTGTTATTTAAAATAAAGGAGTTAAAGGTATAGTATGCAGCACTCTCCGGTTTCAGATCAAAACCACTCATGTCAACAGGAAGATTTCCGGTGTTGATAATCTCAATCCATTCATATCCTGTATCGGAGCTTGGGGCATCGTAAAACACTTCATTAATAGCTATCGAAATCTGTGGAGTTGGCGTTGTTGTGGGAATTGCCGGGGTTGCAGTTGAAGTCGGATAAGGCGTTGTTGTTGGGGGAACAGGGGTGATTGTTGCTGTAGACGGTGGCGGAGTTTGTGTGAAAATTGGAGGCGTATTCGTTGGTGGAACCGGTGTGTTTGTGGGTGCCGGAAATGTCCATGTTGGCGTTGGCATGGGTGTCGATGTGCTGGCGGGCGTTTCCGTAGGTGTTATAGCAGGGCAATTAACATTTAGGGGAGATGGATCACATTCTGACCAGTCAGATCCAAGATTATTATCAACCGCATCCGGATTGAGGTTCAAGGAATAACCTTCCTGCACGTCAACCGCGAAATCGCCTTCTGTCCATATACCAGCAGTTACAGCTGCACTTTCCCATGTCTGCCCTCCTGCACCATACTGAACAAAATCAACAATCGTTGCTGGTGAATGAGTGGTGCTTGAAAACAAAACAATACTTCCGGAGGTATTCCCCATGTTCGATGATAGTCCTGCATAAAGTTCTGTCGGCGTATTTTCACCCATTGTATTTACATGAATAATTACTCTGGAATCCGGATTGAGTATGAAATCACCAAATGTATAATATGAAGCGATATCTGGTTTTAAGTCATATCCATTCAAGTTTATGGATGAAACACCTGTATTGATGAGTTCAATCCATTCATATCCTGTATCCGAATCTGGAGCATCATAATAAATTTCATTAATAACGACTTGAGATTTTCCAACGGCCAGCCATGTCGGCACCACAACAAGGATCAAAATGAAGTATAAGCTGAAACAGCATAATCTAACCATTTCAGTATCCTTTCTATTTAAAATGGCGGCAGTACAATTTTATGAATTGATATATAATCATGATTTGCGTCCCTAATGAGCTTCTAACATGCTGGGGCATTTCGTGTCAATGGAATGAGAGAAATCTTGACGTTGGTTAATCTTTGACTTATAATTCCGCTGTATGAACTGTCAAAGTATTGAATTTCCTGAGAGTTTTAGCTATAGGGAATTTCTTTAGAAAAGGGAGATCGGGCCAAAATGGTATTCTTTAACTATGCTTCAATGGAGATGTCGGCCAAGATCGTATATTATGGACCCGGTCTGTGCGGCAAAACTACCAATCTGAAATGGATATTTGACCAGATGCCCCAGAACAGGCGAGGTGAAATGGTTTCTCTCGCAACCGAAACAGATCGTACTTTGTTCTTTGATCTGTTACCCCTGAAACTTGGTAAAGTCGGTGATTTTACGACTCGTATACAACTATACACTGTTCCTGGACAGGTTTTTTATAACTCCACTCGAAAACTAGTACTAAAAGGTGTTGACGGAATTGTTTTTGTTGCGGACTCACAAGAACCGATGCTTGATGCCAATATTGAAAGTCTTGAAAACTTGCAGGAAAACTTGGCAGAGCAGAAACTTAATCTCAGAAAACTGCCATGGGTTATTCAATACAATAAGCGAGATCTTCCAGGAATCCTTCCAATAAATGTATTAAACAGACAACTTAATTTTATGGATGTACCTTCCTTTGAATCTATCGCCACAACCGGTCAAGGTGTAATGGAAACTCTATTGGGGATAGCGAAACTAACCCTAAGACATCTTAGGAAAAAAGCCGGACAAGACCTCCCGGAAGATTCTGAAGAAATTCTTGATTTTGAGAAGGAACTGTCTCTGGCTTTTGCTGGCGAAGCCGCAACTGAAACAAAGGAAGAAGAACCCGCTGCAGTGACCGTGGATTCAGGTGCTTCAAAAAAGAAATCGACTAAAGAGAAAGTTGAAGAAACTGCCAAAGAAGAGGAAATCAAAATTGAGGAGCAAGAAGAGATATTTGAGGAAGAAGAAGTTGCCGTTTCCGATGAAAAAGAAGAGCTAGTTATGGAGGAACCTGAAGAGAAAGTTGAAGAGGAACCTGAAGAAGAGTTAGAAAAGGAAGCAGAGGCTCCTGAAGAAGTCATTGATACAGGGGAAGAAGAGGTTTTTGAAGAAGAAGAAGTTTTTGAAGCGGCAGCTGAAGAGAAAGCACCGGAAGAACCTGAAGAAGAAGTAGCAGCACTCGCACCAAGGGTATCGGTAGGAATTCAGACGGAGCAACCGGTCATGACAGGAGATGTCGATGCTGAAGGCATCATACTAGATAAAGATGTCACTCATAAAATTCGCATTCCGATAAAAGTCGAAAAAGATGAAGCGGTCTCACATATCAATTTGAATCTTAAACTCGAAATCGAATGCGTGTTGATTTCCGAGATCAGTAAACGAACTGAAACGAAAGCGGAACGTCTTGCAGCGAAAGCCCTGGAAGATTTCCTGCTTGGGAAAAGTCAGAAGAAAAAGAAATAGGAGTTTACCCGCGATGCGATCGCAGAGTTATCTCTTAACGAGAGTGGTTCTGCTGTTCAGTATACTTTTACTGGCTGCAACATTTGCCAATGCAGAAGTATATATGTGGATTGGACCTGATAATATTTTCCAGTTAACAAATATTAAACCTGATTGGTGGACAGAGGATATGGACCAGATGGCACCCTCTGATATCCGTCCGCCTGATGTCGAAAAGGTAACATATCCTGGGAAGTATGTTGGTGATAAGGAAAACCGGAAATTTCATCTGCCTTCTTGTGAACAGATTTATACATCAGATGGTAAGATGGCCATACCGGATAATAAAATCATCTGGTTCCAAAGCACAGATGAAGCCATCAGTTTGGGATACATTGCATGCGATCACTGCAAACCCTTACAATCAAACGAAGAAGATTAACGGAAGGGCTCTGTAATGGAAGATAACAAATCCAGTTCGTTTCTCAAGGGAATCGGAATTCTCGCAGCTATCTGCATCGGAATTTTGCTGCTGATATTCGTTATAATTCCGGTGTTTGTCTTTATAGTAAACATCATCTGGGGAATCATCGTTTTTATATTTTCGGTGATTTGGGGATTCTTTGCCTTTATTTGGTGGCTTATCTGGCTGATATCCGGTTTGCTTGCCGGAATCGTCAAGATTATTCTGTTTGTCGCTCTGACAGTAGCGGCAATTGTCGGTTTTATTATGTTGATTTCCTGGATCATCAGGGAATTTGCCAAAAAGTAATTTTATCGTTAATTCATCATTGATCGGATGGAACCGTCTCATCAATGGTGTCCATAGTTTTAGCCAGCATCATTGATCCGAAAGAGCGGACTTTATCTGAGGG
>JAFGJC010000279.1 GCA_016929305.1 candidate division CSSED10-310 bacterium
TATGGTTCGGAACAACCAACGGACTCGCTCGATATGATAAAAATGCTGATGACTGGCGAAGCTTTGATGTATTCTCAGATCTTGCGGATGATTACGTCTACGACGTCGAAGTGGATCACCAAAGCGTTTGGGTTGCAACAGCTGGCGGCCTGACACAGATAAAAAAGGCTAGTCTGCTCGCGGATAGTTTGGATGTGACACAAATTATGCCGGGTGATCTGCGCCGGGTGGCTGTGCTGGATGTTGAGTTGATGGAAAATCTCGTGTGGATGGGAACTGAGGATGGTGTTTACGTGTACGACATGATTAAAAGGGAGGGCGGGTATCACGATGAGTCCGGAGGTCCCATGAATGAAGTTGTTTATTCGGTCTCTCGTTTTAAAAACGAACTCTGGTTCGCCCTGGAAAGTGGTGTGGAAGTATTTGACATTGATAAAAAAGTGTGGTTTGGACCACCCCGACGCCGTTTCTACACCGGTGAGACAGTATTAACAATCAAGGCGGGCATTGATGTCGTGTGGGCAGGTACAGATAGCGGTGTTCTCAAATTTGACAGAGAGCGAGAGATTTGGATTCATTATACCAGAGAAGACGGTCTGATGAGTGATGTAATCAATGCTATAGTCCTAGATGGAGATTATGTGTGGTTCGGTACTCCGCGGGGGCTCACGCGTTTCTATTGGAACGCTCCTTACAGGATTGATTAAGCAGCTGATTTTTTAAGCTTGATTTTGTTCTCGGTCCCTTTTAAAATGCGTTGTATATTGTTTCTGTGTGTAAACACGATGAGAATCGCGATAAAAATGCTGAAATATAAAAGCAGCTCTGACACCTGATAATTACAAAAAGTGCTTAACAGAAAAAGGACGATGGGCAGTGAAACTGCCGCAGTCATGGATGCCAGCGAAACCATCCGAAAAATGAGAAGCATGAAAATAAATATCGCGAGACAAATTAAAAGAACTGTTGGATAGAGTGAGATAAGCATTCCAGCACCCGTTCCCACACCCTTACCACCGCGAAATCCTGCAAAAACGGTCCAGATGTGACCGAATATAGCGCTGACACCTGCGAGGATTTGGACTATCTCCGGATTTATACTCAGTGGGCCAAAGCGAATGGCAGAGATGAACAAAGTCGCCACGACGCCTTTAAACACATCAATCATCATGACGGTGCTGCCTATCTTCCATCCGAGAACGCGCATTGCATTGGTACCGCCTGCATTGCCGCTGCCATAATCCCTGATATCAATTCCCCGAAACATCTTTGATAAAATGATAGCTGTAGGAATAGATCCAACCAGATAACTTAAAAAAATGATAAAAATCAATGAACCCATTGTATTCCTCCTCTTCTATTTGTATCCGATGAACGCAACTGCGGCAGTTCCCGGACCCGCATGGACACCAAGGACCGGAGCTGCATCGACGATGGGAATTTCATCTTCTGAAGAAAACATTTCCTGCAGCTTTACAGAATACCATTTTGCTTTGTCCTTTGCATTGGCATGCGCGATCATAAACTTGACTTTTTTATATGGTTCAGCGTGTTTCCGAATAATATTCAGCGTTTTGTGCATCCCGGCTTTTTCTCCAATCGCCTTGCCGACCAGTGAAGCCCCACCATTTTTTTTATCGAATGTAAGTATTGGCTTAAGATTAAGAGTCTTTGCCAACAGCCATTTGGGCTTTCCAATTCTTCCGCCTCGCACCATGTAATCAACCGTTGGAATTGTCGCAAACAAATATACATTTTCCACCGCATTTTTAATTTTTTCAACGATCTGATGATGAAAAAGCCCGGCTTTAACTGCTTCCACTGCTTCCATCACAACCAGGCCCAGGCCAACCGAAACGTTTTTTCCATCGATACATGTAATAGCGTTATCTGTGTAAAGTTTTGATGCCCTTTCTGCACCACTCAGTGTTCCGCTGTGAATGCGGGGCAGATGTATGGAAATTCCTTTTTCATAACTTCTAATTACTTTTTCATAAATCTCTTTGTAGGATGCTATGGCCGGCTGGGACGTCGTTGGATGATATTTGGAGCTTACAAGTTTTTCATAGAAAGCTGCGGGTGTTATTTCAATTTTATCAAGAAAAGTTTCCGGCCCAAAAGAGAGTTTTGTGGGAACGATGAATATATTATTTTCAATAAGATAGCGCTCCGGAAGGTCACAAGCACTGTCTGTAATAATGGCTACAGGCTCTTTTTCGTGCTGACGTTCCTGTTGGGTTCGCATGTCATCTATTTTTTTCATATCAACAGTTCCGAACCTGCTCAGGGCCTGGAAGACCTGTTCCGGTTCGTTACTATGAATATGAATTTTAAAACGATTATTGCGATGAATAACGATAAGCGAATCACCAAACGCGGATAGTTCCTTTTTTATCATGTGGTGATTTGACTTGTCGCTAATGAGCATACATTCAGTGCAGTATTGGTATTTCAGCACGGAATCGACTTTTCGCGTATTTTTCAATTTCTGGAAGCTTTCGCGGATCTGTTTTGACATCTGACCTTTTTCGATGAAATGTGAAATACCTTCCAACAGGTGAACAAAACCCTGAGCGCCGGCATCAACGACTCCAGATTTTGCAAGTATTTTCAGCTTTTTCGGAGTATCAGCAAGAGACTGTTTCGCTACCTGCAGAGAACTTTGAAATAACTCGACAAAATCTGAAGTTTTCCATCGTTTCTCTTCAATATGTGAGGTCCAATCTTTAATAACAGTTAAAATCGTTCCTTCACGCGGGTCTGTCATAGCTTCGAATGCGGCATTTTTAGCATGTTTCACAGCCTCGGCAAAAGAAGCCACATTCAGTCTGATCTTGCCGCTAACTGCCTCGGCGAAACCGTTGAAAAATTGAGCTAGAATAGCCCCGGAATTGCCCTGGGCTCCCATGATGGCAGATTCAGCAACTACCGAGCTTACTTCCTCGATGGACCGGTGTGAACAGTTGTCAAGTTCACATGTGATGGAATTCATGGTTGAAGCCATATTGTAGCCCGTGTCCCCGTCGGCAACAGGAAAAACATTTATTTTGTTCAAATTTGTTTGCATGAGGTTGATAAGACGTGATCCAGCGATTATGCCTTGTTTCAAGCGCTTGCCATCAACGTATTTAATTTTCATAACTCATCGCTCCGTAAGTAATTTCACAGGAATAAGTTAGCATACAGATGCAGAAAAGTTCCAAAAGTTTTATGCTTGAATAGTTCATGGGTTTACCTGAAATCAAGCAAATTTACAATATACTGATTTTGCATGTGATTCAAAACAGTTTCATCCTTTGAACATCCTGCTTAGATAAAAAAATATTATAAATGATGCAAGATAGGTCAAAAAAATGAATAACGGAGAAAATATAGCAAATTAAATGACTATTTGCAAATTAAAAAATAGCATGACTTATTCACCTGACTATTTATCGCTTCAATAAAACAATAGTATGAATTTTCAGGATAGCAATTGATGATACCTGGGGAGTAGAAGGAGGACAGCTTCTTCATATCAAAGTGGCTTTATCCACATCGAGGAATAAAGTTTCGCATCAACTTCTCCTTTGCGCCGATGCAGTCAATAGTTCATCGACGCGAATATTCTCGTTGGATGGGAATTCGGAGAGGAAAGGACTGTCGCAAAGAAACAACACCATGCTGCCCTGTTTTTATGATGAAATATAGACGTTTCCGTCAAATGGCTTGAGTTTAAATTTCCACTTATCAATCTCAACCTCAGTTTCCTGCAATGAAGTAATGTTCAGAACTTTCCATTTGCTGATAGGAGGCTCTGTTTTTAGCGTGAATGGACACTCCTTTTCGGAGAAATTGAGAAGAATCATGGCCTGTTTATTTTTCAATTTTCTGCTGAAAGAAACAATTTGTCTGGGTTTCGAATTTTCCAGCTTGATAGTTTCACCTTCTGTGAAAAGAGCATTTGCCGTCCGAAGCTCAATGAGAGTTTTATAAAATCGTCTGATTTCATTTGCGCCTTTGATCTTCCAGTTAATGGCATTTTTATCGAACAGGGTGAGATGTTTGGGATCACCGACCTCCTGTCCATTATAAATGAGGGGTACGCCTTTGATGGTGAATAAAAATGCCGCTGTAGCCATAAAGGAAGGATTGCCGAATTTGTACGTTGCTCTTGCCTGATCGTGGTTTTCGAGGAAACGTAGCCGAGCGGCATCTTTGGGAAAAGCCTTTTCACGTTCAAGCAGCATGTGCAGCGCATCTTGTGCTGCGGCCGTACTATTGAATATTTCGTCAAGCTGGTAGTATAAAACCCAGTCATATGTCAAGTCGAACGAATTTAAATGCATTTCAGGATCTTCCCATTCTGCCAACAGAAGGACATCTTTTTTGGTTTTCTGGAGATCTTTTCTCACATCAGCCCAGAAATCATCAGGAACCATTCCAGCAACGTCGCATCTGTATCCATCGATATCATAGTCCTTCACCCAGTGTAAAGCGACATCTTTCATATATTTTCTCAGCTCTTTATTATCATAATTCAGATCGATAATATCCGACCATCCGGGAACGACTCTCGTGAAATTTCCTTTTTCGTCCTGTTTAAACCATTCCGGATGATTTTTGACTTCAACATGGTCATTTGCAACGTGGTCGGCTACAAAATCCATGAGCACGCGAATTTCCAGCTTATGACACTCCTTGACAAGATTTTTGACGTCGGATTTGTTCCCAAATTCGGGATTGATGCGATAATAATCTCGGATAGCATATGGAGATCCCAGAGGGCCCTTTCTCTTGAGATGTCCAATGAGATAGATCGGCATAATGCAGATCGTGTTGATTCCGAGATCCTTTAATTCAGGAAGCTTCTTGATAAAAGAGATGATATCACCGTCTTTGCTGTATGATCGCAAGTATACTTCATAGATCACCGCTGATTTCAACCACCCGGGTGAGTCGATACTCTTCAATTTCGTGTATTTTTTGTCTCGATAAACGATGCCGAATTTTTCAATAGGTGTATGAGGCATGTTTGTACTCCTCAAAAATTATTTTATGAACATCATCTTCTTGACCGCAGTTGAGTTGTCTAGCTTCAATTGATAGAAATATATTCCGGAAGCAACATCTTTGGCTTCATTGTTTTTACCATTCCAGCGGAATTGATAAGTGCCGGTTGGCTGATAGGAATCAGTCAGAATTTGAATTGTTTGTCCATTAAGGTTAAATATTTTTAACGACACATCACCATCTTTTAAAAGTCTGTATGTGATCACAGTGCTGTTGTTAAGGGGATTAGGATAATTATCATAAAGTATAAAATTGGAGGGAAACTCAGGATTCATTGCAAAGATTGCTTCATAGACATTTATCAATCCCCACCCATAGGAATTATCGGGAGTATCTGAATTTGCCGCTGTATTTTTAAGCAATTCCATCACCTGATGCGGAGTGAGCTCCGGATTTACGCAAAGCAGCAGTGCCGCAGCACCAGCGACGAGTGGACATGCAAGCGATGTCCCGTTGGCAAAGGTATACTGATCGGTTGTGGACGGTGTTGCCACATATACATTGGTTCCCATGGCTACCACATCCGGTTTGATCCGGTCGTCGTATGTTGGGCCGAACGAGCTGAAGCTGCTTAAGATACCGTTCTGATCAACCGAACCGACACTGATTACACCTCGTGCATCCGCCGGCGCGATCATATGACGCCATGAATTGTTACCTTCATTTCCAAGCGAATTTACGACAATGACGCCTTTTTCAACGGCGATATCCGCGGCAATCGTCGTTATTGCCGTGTTGCCATCCATGTCTTCATAAGTGTACCAATCATTGTATCCCAGAGAACTGCTCACAATATCGGCACCTAAATTTTCCATCCATTCAATTCCAGCTACCCAATTATCCTCTTCGACCACGGTTTCCGAACGGACATCTTCTGTTTTTCCCAGAAGGTACTCTGCCCCGAACGCCGGTCCGACAAGTTCGTGCTCTTTGTATCCGGCAATGACGGACAAAACTTTTGTTCCGTGACTGTGCTGGGACGACACATCATTGTCATCAGCTTCGTTCGCTGTGACAGAATCATTATTGACAAAATCATATTCTGCAATGACAGTTATATGAGAAAACGCTTCATGGGCTTTATAGTTGAAACCAGAATCCAGTAGACCGATGAGCACTCCGGTACCGTTAATTCCAATCTCGTGAATTTCGGGCACGCGCATCAAGTTATTTTGTATAAAAGAACGTCCATAAATATTATTATATCTAGCTGGTTGTAAGCTCCTTTTGTGAAGCGATTCCTCATGGTCCTTACGAATGTATTGTGACACGGGCTGAATCTTAGAGATGAATCGAAAATCTTTTATACTGTTGATTTGTGATTCTGATAAGAAAGCGCTCGCTGCATTCAACCATTTTGATAAACGTAATGGTTTGATCTGAAGAGA
>JAFGJC010000280.1 GCA_016929305.1 candidate division CSSED10-310 bacterium
GCGATTCGGCTGGAACTGGTTCTCACGCATTAAGAAGAACCGAATGGTAAACCCGGACCATACGGACAATCGCCCGGTTTCTTCCCTCACGATTCCCGATGATGGCTTGAATGTCCATATGAAGAAATTCGGGTTCGTTCGGGTTTTTCATACGGTTAAAAAGGATGGGAAAGAGCGATTCTGGGCAACCAATTTCCTTACCATGGACCACGACGACAGAAAGAATCTCCAGGCTATCTGCTGGTCGATTGAAAACTATCACCGCGCTCTCAAAGTACTATGTTGCGTTGAAGAGTGTAAGATCCGAAAAGAGGCCGGCCAACGTAATCACATCAACTGCTCTATCAGGGCTTTCATCCGACATGAGGTCGTTAATCGCATCAACAACATCACTATCTACGAGGCCAAATGGGAGATTGTAAGATCAGCCATCGCGGACTATCTGGCTCATCCAAAATATGCGCTCTGTTTTTTTTCTGTGGGATGTGCGTAAGTCCTAACTGATTCTGAATATTAAATTCGTTGTCAATGTTCCATCTTCCTGTTCTTAAAAAAAATAAACTAACCTCTTTTTATTGATAACAAAAAACTATCGAATATAGTTAGAAAATCGTCTGGTAGATGTGACTACGAAAGTCAGATGATGAGAGCGATCGCTATTTTCAGAAAAAAGGGATGTCTCTCATCCCGGGTAAAATAAACCGATCATACAGAACAGGAAGGTGACTCCAAACATACAATATCCTGCAGTCCGTTCAGTCATACGGAAATAATACGGAAGTACCCATTTCAGTGTCAGCGGGTTCGGGACCTCAATTGTCCCATCCTCCCGGGCGACACCAAACTTCGCTATGGGATACTTTCTGACATTCAGCCTCCAGTATACGTACATCAGAAAATTTACCGTGTGGGGAATCAGCATAATAAATCCGCTGATAATGAAACCCTGCGTCACGATAATACATCCGATTGCCGCACCAACGGACAGCGCTCCCACATTACCCCAGAATATCCGGGACGGGTATTTCTCGAACCAGAAATAGCCCATGACTGCACCCGTGAGACAGACAATAAAGAGCGCATTGTAGATATTTCCAAAAAAATAGGATTTAAGGATAAGTGTTCCCAACAAAATAAACGACAGTCCAGGCGCAAGTCCGTTAAGACCAGAGTGCATATTTACGAGATTCGCAACTACAGGCACATAGGTCGGAATGATGATTTGCAGATAAATGATGGACAAATCGATTGGTCCGACTAACGGGAAGATAATGAATGTGGTTGTGATGAAAGGCATCAGGGGATAGGAACAGTAATAAAGAAGGATCAGTTTTGCTGGTCTCCCGATATCCACCATATCGTCGAGTAATCCGAATAATGCAAAAATGACAATAACGACAATAATAGTGTAATTTACCGTCGTGATATTTTTGGCATAGAACAGTGTCAGTATTGAAAGGGAAAAAATTGCAATAAGAAGAATGGGGAGTCCACCATTGGTAGGGACGTCCGGCATTGTTTTCTTGTACATATCCTTAACTACATGCCCGTTCTCTGTGAGTTTCCTGATGATATAGGGCATTGCAAAGATAACAAATAAAAATGGCACAAGGAAAAATGCTATCAGCATCAGATCGAGATATGATTGAGAACCATCCAAAAAACCAAACAACATTGAAGATCCTGATCAAATGGTTTTTCAGTTACGGTATTTATTACTATTTAAGAAAATGGGATTATCAGTACGTTAAAAAAAATCATAGAACTGAGGTCAAACGTATGTATTCAGAAAAATCTTCATTATTGGCATTTTTTCTTACCCTTGCTCTCCTTGCCACAATCCCCGGGGCTTGTGCGGAAGACCCTCTTTGGACGTATTCCTCCCCGGGAGATGAAATTGGGGGTGTAACGATCTCTTCTGACGGTTCAGCAATTGCAGTTGCTGGCGGTAAGATCTGGTTGTTTTCCAAGGAAGGCACGCTGCTTGCGAAAGAGCCATATGGAGATCAGGTCATTTTTACACCTGACGGGTCGTTTCTTATATCGTCATACTCGGATACACTCTACAAATTTAAAAGAAACACACCGTCAAAAGGATCGGAATCACCACTTCAGAAGATTTGGGAAACCTCACTTCCGGGTCCTATCCGTTCAATTGATGTTTCCGATGATGGAAATACGACTGTCGCATCATTAAACGTCGCAGGCGTCTATATCTTCGATTCAACCGGGAAAATGATCGGGGGGGATGCCAGTAGCAAAACGATTATACGGATATCCTCCAAAGGAGACCGGATATTCGGTGCGTCTCAGGGGGCTTTGTGCCGGTATAGCAGAAAGGCCGTATGTAAAAGAAGTGAAGAGGGGATAGTCGGACAAGAGAGTGTAATCGGACCGATGCCGGATTTTTTTGAACTCGCCAATTCCGGAAGTGTTGCGGTATTCAACCAAGGCCCACGAATGTTGAGCGTCTTTCCCGAAAACAATACTCTGCGATGGAACGAAAATGTAAACGGGGATATAACCTCGCTTGCTATGACACCATCAGGTTCCGGCACCTTGGTAGGCACAGAGAATGGAAATACCAGTCTCTTTGATCAGTATGGAAACCTTACCTGGAACTATGAATCAAACCCCACACATAAACAATCTGCAAAAATTTCCTCTGTCGCACTTTCAAAAGAGGGGACTGTTGCTGCTGCAGGGTCATACGACGGGAAAATTATTGTTTTGAATTCTACGGGAGGGCTGATTTTATCGAACCAGACAAAAGATCATATCCAGCATATTGTAATGAGCGCAGATGGTTCAGTGGTTGTTGCTACGGGTGATAATACGGTGTATGCTTTTTCTATATCAAAACAATCCACACAACCGATACGAACAACAATAATACCAACAACTCCAGCCCGATCACAATCTGTCACTACCTTGCCAATAAATAGTTCAACACAGATACTAATAACCCAAAAGGAGACTTCACAGGAAATTACAACACTGCCCACAGAGTATTCTGTTATCAGGACTCCGAAGCAGAGTCCGTTATCCGGTACTGTTTCCCTGATTGGATTATTGATAGCATTACTCATGGTATCATCGAAACGATGACCAAAGAAGTCTGCAGTCACTAAATCGTTGCCGGATATTTACTGCCGTAAATCACACAGTGTGTTTTGCAAGGATACAAAAAAAAGGGTCAATTCTCTTGATTTCTCCGGATATAAAGAACGGAACCAAGGAACCCGATGATCAGAATTGCCGGGAAGAAGATGGTTGGGAACTCAGGGGCTTCTTCAGGACATGGTTGGAGGGTCATGCGGGCACTTGTTTCAGAGTCCGAAGAGCCATATACGTTCAATGCTTTAGCTTTTGTCGTGAATGCTGTGTTGATAGGCGGATTAATGGTTACCGTAAAGGTTTTCGTCAGATAATTGGTATCAGTCGGTCCTGATTTTTTTGGCACGGTAACGGACCAGGAGATCGGGTTAGTCAAGGGACTGACCGCAGGATTTGATGAGACAATCGTTGCTGTTGCCGGCAGGGTATCGGTTACTGTTGCAGAATAGACCCAGCTTTCTTTTTGGAACTGGACAACAACAGTGCAGGTTGTTGTACAGTCAGGACATACAACCGGCTCACAGGTGTTTGAAATAATATTTACGCTACACGCAGCAACCGGTGAAATCAACAGGAAAATCGCCAGAGAAGCGACAACCATTCCAGAAAACTTCCATTTATCCATTTCTTCTTCTCACTCCTTTTTCAATCAAAATACCCCGCGGGCTATAATAATTACGCTACGAGAAGGGTACATATAGTCTGGCAAGGCACCGGCGCAAGGCACCCGGAAAAAACTGCAGACACAGACAAGGAAAGGAAAATCTTCATCCATTCGCTAATCCGCATTATTATAGAGAGATCTCCTTTATATGCAAATCGCGAAAGACAGAGTAAAACCGGAAGGAATTTTGCCGCCTGGAATCCGTCCTCATGCATATGAGCCGGCCAATAATCGTCGAATCGATGCCGGGGAAAATCCATGAGTGACCGGCAAAGATTTCCTGATAATGAAGGAAACCATTTAAGGCACACCAGTAATATTTTTTTGATATGCTGGCCGAGCATCTCATCTATTCCACCGCGGTCGCGATTATCGCCGGGATGCTCTCGTTCCATTATACTGGCAGGGATACCTCCTGGATAATCATCCTTTGCACATTTATTCCGGATCTGGACAAGATCGGCGATTCTCTCCTCAACAGGATAGGGTTCACCGTACTATTCGAGGGACATACCATCCACCATGGCACGTTCCATAATGTTGCTGCC
>JAFGJC010000281.1 GCA_016929305.1 candidate division CSSED10-310 bacterium
TATCCTGCTGCTCTTCCTGTCATGGGTCCTCCGCCCATGGGTCCAGTTCCATCTCCTGCTGGCATGATTATTTCTCCTTTCTTTGCGGTTTGCTAAAACCGCTTGGTTAAACAAAAAATTACCAGTGTCCTTCGACATCCGGACTGCTGGCCTTTTTCAAGCGCCCATCCCGATAAGCTTGAAGCGTTTCTTCTACAGTTCCCTCAGCTCCCGTATAAATGTCAATTTTAGCTGCAAGAAGCGTGGCAAACGCTTTGGGTCCGACATGACCCGTCACCACGGCATCGACATTCAGATCGAGAGCCAGACGGCCGGATTGTATTCCCGCTCCCTGAGTAGCATTTACATTTGGCGTATTGGAAACCGCTTGATACTCGCCAGTATCAAGATCCATCACGATAAATGTTTTCGCGCGTCCGAATCTGGGATCAACCGGACTATTCAACGACTCACCTTGTGATGTCACCAACACTTTCATTGCTTTCTCCTTCCCTTTTGCCAACAACGCCCCTTTCGATGTCGAAAACCTCTGCCCCAATTTCGCATTCCGGGCATCGCGTGAGTTTCCTGGAGTGAATGGCCGGCTAAGAAAGCCTTGACTACCTCGTCCGCATCACCGCATACCCAGTTCACAACCTGGAACCCGTATCCGTTTAACAGCTGAAGACAACACCTGGAGACGGCGCCACAAATCAGTACGTCGATATTAAGCTGGAGTAGTTTCTGAATACGATAGATCATTGGTCCTTCCGGCAAGTCATGGGTTTCCCAGTGGTAATCATTGCCGCTGCCTGAGCACGCGATCCACATTGTGGATGCAGAATCAAATACGGGAGATATCCGTTTTTCCCAGACAGGCAATCCTATTCGCATTCAGAGACTCCTTTCGTATGTATGGTTTTACAAAAAGCATGCCAAACTCAGTGTGCTCTTTTGATAATTATTATTTTACAAGCAGTTACAAGAATAATTGTCGCATGGATGGATATCGGAGCCTGAAGATTATGTGGCATTTCGCATCATAAAAAATTATAATGTTGCAATCGGCATCATTCTTTTTCCACGTCAATGCCATGGAATTTCATCTTGCGGTATAAGGTGGTCCGATGTATCCCCAATTCCCTCGCCGCATCCTGTTTTCTCCCGCCATGCCTCCTTAACGCCGCTTTTATCGCTGCCGCTTCAACGTCCGACAGGGAGCCTTCCTGCAGCATTTCTTCTTTCTCATCTAAAGCGTGAAGTTTTTCGGGAAAATACTTCTTTTCCAAAGTATCGCCCCGACACAGAACAAAAGCTCGTTCCACAAAATTTTGAAGCTCCCTGACATTACCCGGGTAGTCATATCGCATCAGTAATGACAGGGCATCATCAGAAATTCCCTCTATGGATTTATGCTGTAAACTGTTGAATTTCTGTATAAAAAAATCAACCAAAAGCGGGATATCCTCCAAACGGTCTCTCAATGGAGGAAGTTCTATGGAAATCACATTGACACGGTAATAAAGATCTTCTCTGAACCCACCGTCATTCACCAATTGTTCAAGATTCTTGTTCGTAGCTGTCACAATCCGAACATCGGCCGTCTCCTGAGAAACCGCTCCCAACGGTTCATACTTCTTTGTCTCGATGGCTCGAAGCAGTTTTACTTGCAGCGTTAAACTCAACTCGCTGATTTCATCTAAAAACAGTGTTCCTTTATCTGCGAGTTTAAAACGACCCGGTTTATGATGTTGCGCTCCAGTAAAAGCACCTTTTCGATAGCCAAAAAGTTCTGATTCCATTAGCGTTTCCGGTATTGCACCACAATTGACCGCAATGAAGGGGTGATTTCTCCTCAAACTTAAATCGTGAATTGCCCGAGCCACCAGTTCCTTTCCCGTGCCACTTTCTCCTGAAACCAGAATGGTGACATCAGACTGAGCGATTTCCGGCAATATTTCAAACAGTTCCATCATTTGGGGATTTCTGCTGATAATATCCCTGAATGAATATTGACGGTGAAGTTCTTTTTTTAACGCCTCCATTTGACTGAGATCTCTGAATGTTTCAACACCCCCAATCACATTTCCGTCGGCATCATATAGAATCGCCGTTGAAATAGTTACCGGTATTCTTTCACCCCTTTTGTTGACGATATAAATTTTCTTGTTGATAACGGGGCGGTTTGTTGCCATTGTTTGCTTCAAAGCACAATCCCGTTCACAGATATTCGCTTTAAACACCTCACAGCAGCGATGCCCGAGCGCGTCATCCTTGCTAATACCCGTAATCTCTTCGGCAGCCCGGTTAAAAGATGTTATCCTCCAACTTAAATCCACAGAAAACATGCCGTCAGCAATGCAGTCAAGAAGCCGCTTGAACTGCTCCGGAAGCAACTTCATGAAAGAATGCTTCGTGCCGGGTTTTTGGGTGTCGTTTTTTTTAGGAGACATTTATTTTTTCAGGTCACAGCCTATTTCGTGCCGAATAACCTATCTCCTGCATCACCAAGTCCGGGTAAAATATAGCCATCTTCATTGAGTTTTTCATCCAGAGCTGCAGCAAAAATCTGTACATCCGGATGATGGTTCGCCATATAGCGAACGCCTTCTGGTGCCGCAACAATGCATAGCGCCTTAATTTTTGAACAACCTTTGTTTTTGAGCATGACACAGCAAGCTCCCATGGAATGTCCGGTTGCGAGCATTGGATCTGCGATGATCGCCGTTCGTACTTCGATGTCCGGATTGAACTTCTTGTAATATTCCACCGGTGTCAGTGTTTCCTCATTTCTATAAAGTCCAACGACATTGACTCTTGCCGAAGGAATCAAATCCAAAACACCCTGCATCATTCCGATACCGGCTCTTAAAATAGGAACCACCGCAACTTTCTTGCCCGTTAACTTCTGACAATTAACGGATCCAGCCCAGCCGGTTATCGAAATCGGGTCCAGCGACAGATCCCGCGTGGCTTCATACGTCAACAAATTGGTTATTTCCCTCGTCAGCGCTCGGAATTTGTTTGTTTCCGTATCGATTTTACGTAAAATACTCAGCTTGTGTTGAATCAGCGGATGTTCAACGAGTGTAAATGCCATCATTCCCTCCCTATCAACCCAGAAATTAAGGGCTTTTTACTAGCTTTATCTCAGATGAGTTTCCGGATCAAGATATCTATGAATAAATCCAACTGATTCTATCTGTTCCATTTTTATGAAACTCTTGTTATCATCCTTCGGTACTATTTTGACAGGAGTTGCCATGACGACCAAACCAGATATTTCCATTATTATTCCTTTTTATAATGAGGAAGATAATGTCATTAACGTCTACAATGCCTTAAAAACGGTTCTTGAAAAGGAACAGTATGCGTATGAAATCATCGCTGTGGATGACGGAAGCAGGGATGACACATGGAACAGACTCAAATCACTGGCGGAATCAGATGAAACACTAAGGGCTTTCAGACTTCGGCGGAATTTCGGACAGACACCGGCACTGGCTGCCGGCTTTGATAAGGCTCGCGGTCAGAAGATCATAACAATGGACGGGGATGGTCAGAATGATCCGGAAGACATTCCTCTGCTCATTAAAAAGCTTGATGAAGGATACGATCTGGTCAGCGGCTGGCGGAAAGATCGCAAAGATCCGTTCGTGTCTCGGAGACTGCCATCTATTCTTGCGAATAAGCTTATCAAACGCGTTACTCGCGTTCCGATCAACGACCTGGGTTGCAGTTTGAAAATATACCGTAAAGAAATCATCGATCATATCCAACTTTACGGTGAACTCCACCGATTTCTGCCGGTTTTGGCCAAATGGGTCGGTGCGCGAATCGGTGAAACTCCCGTTCGACATCATCCCCGAAAATTTGGTCAGAGCAAATATGGAATATCACGGACAATTCGAGTGCTTCTGGATCTTATCACGGTAAAGTTTTTGATGAGCTATTCGACCAGCCCGATACAGATATTCGGAGCGACAGGAATATGGTTCATTATTTTCGGTTTTTTAAGTGGAATAGCGACAGTGCTGATGCGATTGATTACCGTTAACGGTGAACCTATTCGTACAATGACTCGCAATCCTCTGCTGATCATTGCGGGAGTATCTATTGTTATTGGAATTCAATTCATTATCATGGGACTTTTAGGGGAGATCAACATCCGAACCTATTACGAATCTCAGAAAAAACCTATATATATCATCGGCGAATCATCAGATAAGCATGAGATGTAATCGAAATTCCCTGATCCGGCTTCTTATCGGACTACTACCGGCGATACCATTACTATCGGGTGCTCTTATGATCGATCTGCCCCGAAAATGGAACAACAGCTTTATCGGTGATTCCGCTGTTTATTATGCCATGTCGGATAGCATTGCTCACGATTCCGACCTTCGATACACGCACAACGATCTTCTCAGAATAACAAAGGAATGGTCTTCGGGACCTCAAGGCGTTCTGCTGGTTGCTCATGACAACGGTGAAATCTACTATGCCAAACCGGTGGTTTTTCCCTTGCTGTCTTCCCCGTTTACATTGCTTTTAAAGTCAAACGGCATTCTTACATTTAATACACTCTGCTTCATATCTATACTTCTGATAGGATTTTACGGGTTCTCGTATCAGGACTGCTGTGAATGGAATGCTGTGGTTTGGACTTGGATATTCTGGGGTTTGACCGTCGTTCCCGCCTATATCTTTTCTCTTACTCCTGAAATCTTTAACGCATTCCTGATCATGTTAGGTCTTGTACCATGGCTGGCATATATCCGTTCACAAGAAAAACCGAAACCCATAAAACTGCTCTTGATATCTATGATTATTCTGGGAATTTCTGCCGCAAATAGACCGCCCAACGGACTCTTCATTCTTGTTCCTTTGGGCAGTCTGACAAATGACATGATTCCGGTACTGAAAAATAGA
>JAFGJC010000282.1 GCA_016929305.1 candidate division CSSED10-310 bacterium
GGATTGACCGGCATCGACCTTCTAAGAAAACTGGCGGATCATAATATTGACCCGTGCATCATCGTTATCACCGGATTTGGATCTGATGAGATCCACAATGAAGTGGAAAAGTTGGGAGCAATTCGATATTTCACAAAGCCTTTCGATATAAATGAACTCGCAGACAAAGCAATTGCACTTCTGGAATCACGTGCGAACCGAAAAAAATACCCGGGGTTCCGAGGTAATCTAGGGAATTTAAAAATGGTGGACATCATTCAGATAGTTTGTCTGATCAGACAATCCGGACTTTTAAAAATACAATCAGGTAAAACATCAGGAAAAATATACTTGAAAGACGGACAGATCATACACGCTGAAACCGGCAATGCGTATGGTGAAGATGCATTGTACAACATCATTGACTGGGAATCCGGATCGTTTGAAATTCATGATCTCGTGGAACCTTCAAAACAGACAATCGATAAATCATGGGAATTTCTTTTACTGGAACAATGTCGACGAAAGGATTTTCGAAACAGAAATTCATGAAAAATAAATGGGTATAGCTTCAGTATAATCCATTAAGCTGTTGAAAACAGAGTGGGCACCTTTAAAAGAAATCGTACGGTAGTCATAGCGATGTGATTTGATGATGATGCAAGTAATATCTGCATTGAGTGCGGCATTCAAACCTTTAACCGTATCTTCAACCGCAACACATTCAACGGGCTTAAGTTTCAGTCGTTCAGCCGCAGCTAAAAAAATATCGGGAAACGGCTTATTACGCAATTTGCCGTCATTCCCGACGGCAGGAATGGTAAATTTCCGGAGTTGTGTTTTGGATAAAATTCGTTGAATCTTAGCCGTTGGCGTGTTGGAAGCAATGATGAATTGTATCCCGCGGCGCTGTATCTCCTCTATAAATGCGAGCGCGCCAGGCATGAGAGGAATGATGTTTTCTTCGCATAACTGATTGAAATAACGGTTACTTTTCTCTTTTAACACTTCGACATTCACATTCTCGAGCTGGTGGCGCTTAATTTCACCCTGAAAACTCTCACCCAAAAGTGACCAATAGTAATAATACTCCTGAGGATCAACCGAATGACCTATTTCCCTGAAAGCTTTTGCATTCGCCTGATAATGTATCGGTTCACTATCAACTAAAGTACCATCAAAATCTATTAACATCCCTCTTTTCATAATGAATTCCCTGATCTTTTGCCAGCTTATTAACTGAAAATCACTTCCTGTTCTAAATATTGACTGGATTCAGCATAAAAAACAAATTATTATATATAGATTGGAGGTTTATTGTGAAGCCAGTCATGTATATATTATCTGCACTTGCTTTATCGTTTATCATTTTGAATATCTCTGTAATATTCATGGATTTACCGGATGTCGCTATCTGGTATATTTCAGGAATATCCAGCATCTACATTGCGGCACATCTTGGTTTTTCCTGGAAATTGGTTTACGACATTCTAAAGCTCCGCCAACATCATGAAGAACGAACGCAAGAGCACTCCACGACTGGATTATTGAACAGCAAATTCGCTCTTCAGTATATTGCCCAGGGAATCCGGCACGCGAACAGCGCTGAATATCCGTATTCTATGTTATTGATTGGGCTGGATGAGTTTGAAAAAATCAATCAGCGGTTTGGACGTCATGGGGGTGACATTATCCTGCGAAATGTCGGAAAATCAATTCGATTAATATGCCGCGAAAAAGATATTGTTGGACATTTTCAGGGAGATCAGTTTATTGTCGGCGCTCCAAAAGCTGATTTGGATGGTGCTGTCGCATTGGCAAAACGGATTCATAATAAACTTACGAATACTGATTATCCGGCACGGGGAGGTTCAACAAAAGTTAAAGTGAGTATTGGCATCACCTCAGCACCCCCTGATCTATACGATCGCGATCGATTGCTACAGACTGCCACACGAATGCTCAAACAGGCCAAAGACAAAGGAAGAAACCGGATCTATGCTGAAGGATTAGCCTCCGTTAAAACCCCGGTTTAGTCTTTTAAATGTATGAGGAAATATCGTTTTTTTCCTGAACGCAGGATTAAGATACTTTTTGAAGCAAGCTGATCCTTGGTGATCATAAAATCCGGCTCAGTGATCCGCACATTATTGCAATATAATCCACCAGATGTAATCAATCTTCTTGCTTCTCCTTTAGATTTGCAGAATCCGGACACAACGCATAACTCGACTAACGTAATTCCCGATGTCAAAATATTACGCGGCAACCATGCTGAGGGAGTTTCTGCGAAGATCGCTTTCAGTGTATCATCATCAAAATTTTTTATCGGTTCATCACCAAACAGCACTCGAGTTGCAGATTCAGCAGCGCGTAATCCACGCTCTCCATGAACAAGCTTTGTGACTTCCTGAGCGAGGACCTTTTGAGCTTCACGTTTTTCAGGCTCATGTTCTAAACATTTTTCAAGATCGTTAATATCTTTCATCGATAAAAATGTATACAATTTCAGGAAACGAACGACATCTCTATCATCTGCTTGAATGAAATACTGGTACAGGACATAGGGTTTGGTTAGATTCTCATCCAGCCAGATCGCATTTCCTTCGCTTTTGCCAATTTTCTTTCCATCTGCCGTCATAATCAAGGGAAAAGTGATTCCATAAAGTTGTTCACCACCCAGTCGTCGATTCAAATCAATACCTGCAGTAATATTTCCCCATTGATCGGATCCTCCGATCTGTATTCGGCATCCATATGTTTTCCAGAGATGATGAAAATCATAAGCCTGCAATATCTGATAAGAAAACTCCGTGTAACTGATTCCCTGATCACGCGATTCCAGCCGAATTTTTACAGATTCCTTTGCAATCATAGCGTTAACAGAAAAATGCTTTCCTATATCACGCAGAAAATCCAAATATTTATAGTTTCCAGTCCAGTCATAATTATTTACAAGTAAGGCTCCACAGGTTTTTGAATCGAAATCGAGGAATTTGCTGAGTTGTTTTTTGACGGCAGCTTCATTTTGCCGTAATGTTTCAATTGACAGGAGCGATCTTTCTTGATCCTTACCACTAGGATCTCCGATCATACCCGTGGCACCTCCAACAACAGCTATCGGGCGATTTCCTGAATTCTGCATATGCATCAACCCAATAATCGGGATCAAATGCCCGATAGTCAGACTCCCTGCAGATGGATCGAAACCGGCATAACACGAGGTGTTGTTGGTTTCCAAAAATGTATCCAAATCGGGATCGCTTATCTGATAAATAAAGCCTCTTTCTTCTAAATTTTTTATCAAGGATGGCACATTATACCTCCCCTGCAGTCATTGGTTACCTTCATTAAACCAAGCCATATTCGATGGCACGAATAAAAGCAGGACATATTATTAGCGATTTGATCGCAAAGCGTCAAACAATAAAACACCTGGATGGATAGTACACCAAATTGACTGCCGGCAGGTTATACAATCCCCCGAACAATATGAATCCAACCAATGCTCTTCCATTAAATCCATCTGTTGTAATTCGACATTGGATCCGCATAATAATTTTTCCTGTGTTTGTGTATAAACAAGCTTTTCCATATCAACCTCCCAATGTTTAAAGCAAATCACTTCGTCGTTTGTTTAAGCAAAATATCTACCAAGAAATAGATCAGCTAACCGTTTGTAATTAAACAATTTAAATGTTTTAAGTTTAACTGAGCGTTTACTTTTTCTTCAGTTCGTTTCATAATCAAACGCTTCGATGTAAGGGCGATTAAATGAAAAAATCATTACTGCTGTTATTTGATATTGATGGAACGTTAATACATAGAACTGGAAAACGGCCTTCGCGAAAACAACTTGCATTTAAACGCGCGATTAAAGAAGTGTACGGAATATCTGATGTCAATTATATGGATTATCCGATTTTTGGTCAGACGGACCGTGGAATTTTACATCTTATTCTAAAAAGTTTTCACATTCCCGCAAAACGTATATCTGACAACGAAAATGTTTTTCTGAAAAAATTGATTGATAACTATGATGCCTTAACGCATGAAGAGGACAACGGATATATATGCCTTCCCGGCGTAAAAAAATTACTCGATAGATTAAGGCATCATCACCTTGGGATAGCAACAGGAAATCTCGAATATTTTGCTTCCGAAAAGTTGAAACAGGCTGATATTCAGCACTATTTTACTTTTGGAGGTTTCGGCAATCATTCTCTGGACCGAGCGGAAATCGTCAAAAAAGCCATAGCTGCCGCCAAGGTACCCACATCCGCTTCCAAATACCTTTTTGGTGATACACCTTCTGATATCCGTGCAGGAAAAACTGCGGGATGCAGAATCATTGCCACAGCTACCGGTCATTTCAGTGAAAAAGAGTTGTCGTTGTATAGTTCCCCCGATGATCTTGTTGTGAAGGATTTGGAGGAATACGGAACAATCCTTAATTTTCTGTCAAAAAACGATTGAAACCATTAATTTTCAAATGATCCCCGAACCATCTTACGCGTACTGTTATTGTCTGCATATCCCTCGGATATTGTATCCAGACTTCGGATATGTATCCTGGTATTTCCTAGCTTAAGAAGGCAAGGCAGGTTTAATGAACACTCTTCTATAAGTGTTTCGTCAAGATAAGTACCATTCATACTACCCAAATCCTTAAGTTTTATTTTGCCTGATCGAACTTCCAGTAAGGCATGTTTCCGAGAGATATACTCGTCCGTTAAAATAATCTTCTGATCCGATTGCGAACCACCTCTTCCAATCAAATATTTACCATCATTTAAGAAATAGCTAGCGACCACCTGATTATCAAACAATACAACCAATGAAAAACGTGAATATTTACAATGTTTTTCTGCATTTTCCGAAATCTCTATTTTGTTAAACTGCATTTTTGCTTGACCAAGCATCAGTTCGTCACCGGAA
Source organism: candidate division CSSED10-310 bacterium (assembly GCA_016929305.1). GTDB lineage: Bacteria > CSSED10-310 > CSSED10-310 > CSSED10-310 > JAFGJC01 > JAFGJC01. The sequence goes on from JAFGJC010000282.1 coordinate 4,918, forward strand.
TTCAGTTTTTTTAGTGATATGTCATATCCCTTATACAAAATTTTAGCCTTAGGATTTGTCTTTCGGATCATCCAATCGCCGGATTCGAAAATCAGTTCAGCATGACGCATGCTTAACCCGCTGACATTGATGTCCGCGTTATGTTGATTTCCAACCGTATAATAAATTTCCAGTAAAGGAAAAACATGTACTTTGTGTGATGGATCCGTAAGAATTACTTGAAATTCTGTCAAATTATTAACATTCATCTTCAGATATCACGTCGTTCTCAGATGATGAGAACAAACGTATTTGCACACATAAGGATCGGTAATGCGTTCAAAACGACTATAGTCTGATTCACCGTCAATAGCTTCAGCGAGTTCAACTAATATCCATTCAGGACATCCACGCAAATCCTCTTGGCATAATCCAGAAAAACCTGCTCCCATCGCCTGATTGCTTACGATATTAATGTTAACACACTTTGCTTGCTGTTTCATGATGATTCCTCCCTTCTGTTTCCAAGGGATGTCTACGCAAGGACAGTACCATATTTTTTTTATTCTATCTTATTGAAATGAAAGAGTTTTTCTAAGCATCTTAATTCTGCTGTCAGAAGACCGAACAAACTGTTTAGTGTCCGAACAAGTTTAAATATCAAGCTCCAATTGTGAAGAACCCCTACCTATAGGATCTTGAATGTAAATATCATGCTGCCAGTTCAGCAGATTTAGCGGTCGGGCAATGCCGGATTCGATTAATATATGATTGCCAAGAAAAGGCTCCTCTCTGGATGGCCAATCCAATGCAAAGATTTTTAAATGATTATTCCGGCTATTCTTTATTCTTTGAAAAAACGGGCAATCGACAGAGGATTCGACGACAATCAAATGAGAACTCATCGCCAGCATTACATTAAATGACGAAACGTCATATCTGTTATTACTGAATATCACTCCTTTCTTTCGATCAAGTATACGCCCTGCAAGTGTATCACCCAAAAGAGCGTTTTCAGACAATTCGCCACCAGGATATACTCCGGCAACAACTCCATCTTGTAATAATGCGCCTTTTAATGCTGCACGTTCCACTCTAGAATCCAATCTGCAAATTAACATACCCTCCTGTTTAGCCACCCATTCTCCGAAATTTTTAGCCATGATAATGCTTTCAGACGTCCCATGATGGCTACCGAAGATTGAATAAATACAACGGTATGACATGCTGGAGAGATCACCATAGACGTAAATTTTTACGTCTTCTTTCAGTGTCTCACGCATGAACTCAGGATAACTGCGCGCTTCGGTATAAAACATGGATGCGTATACCTTTAAATTCTTCTATATGGGTTGAGCTTCATAGAATGTATCATACTTATAAAACCATGTTTTCCCAAATATAATCTGATCCCAGATAACGGATTGACTTCACCCATTAATCTTGGCAACGTAGACGCTATGAAAAAACTGTCGGTCATTACAATTTTATTATTCAGCATTCCGGTTTTAATGGAGGGGATAACCAGCGAATCCTCCGGGATGTCAATAGAAGAACTCCGTGCAGGTATATTCAGCACTCACTTCAGATCCGTGAGTTTTGCAGATGGAACTGATACCGCATGGGCAGCCGGATTTGAAGGTAGAATCATCAAGACCGAAAATGGCGGTCTGTCATGGATTCATCAAAACACAAAGACAAGAGTGCGGTTATACGATATCCAGGCACTTGATTTAAAACATGTGTATGCGTGCGGGGCACAGGGAACGATCCTGTCAACAGCGGATGGGGGATCTTCTTGGTTATACCGTCAGGTACCCACACAGAAACGGCTTTTAGGTCTTTGTTTTCTTGATCCTGAGAGAGGTTGGGCAGCCGGAGATGACGGACATATTTTTAAAACAGTCGATGGCGGAAAACATTGGATACCTCAGAAAAGCGGCGTTAATAGCGGACTTCGATCGATTTGGTTTCAAAACGATGCCCTCGGATACGCCATAGGTTATTCGGGTATTGTGCTCAAAACAACCAACGGAGGTTCAAACTGGGAAAAACTCGAAAGTCCTCAAAATTTTTCCTGTTATGGAGCTGATTTCGGAAAGCAAGGAAATCCGATCTACATTGCCGGATCATTCGGTACAGTAATCCGATCTCGAGATCACGGAAAAACATGGGAAATTTTACCTCCGGTTACAACAAATTTTTTACGAGATGTTCAGTTCCTTGATTCCGGTGACGGTTATGCTGTCGGCTACGGCTGGATTCTGAGATACGATCCCAATTCAAGTAAATGGATAAAGTGGTTACAGGTGCCGGGGCAACACCTTCAAAGTCTGGATTTTAACGACAAAGGTTTCGGTATTGCCGTCGGACAATGGGGAACGATATACATCTCCCGTGACAATGGAAAATCCTGGCAAATGTTACCTGACGGTTTTTCTCCTGATCTTAAATGTGTGGCAACAGATGCAAATTTAACTATCGTATGCGGAGGAACGGACGGGTTTTTAGTTATTTCAAAAGATAACGGTTTGAATTGGGAATGCCTTTGGTCTGGCATGAAAGACACATTCAATGATGTCGTTTACCTGCAAGACAAGAATTTCCTGTTGACCGGCAATGCGGGTATGTTATGTTTACTCAATACCGATAACAACCGAATAACACCATCCCGTCTCGGGAAAAAAGACATAAATGCGATATGGAAGCTAAATCCTTCTCTATTGATTGCCGTAGGAGATTCAGGCACGGTTTTCCACGGCAAAGAAACACTCACGAATTGGATCGATAAATCGATGACGTTTTCAGAAGATTTCTTGGACATCGAATTTAGAGACGGCGAAAATGGCTGGATATGCGGAACTGACGGACTTATTCTGGAAACTCATGATGCCGGAAAAACATGGATTGCACAATATACCGGTATTTCCGAAGATATTACCGAAGGAGTGTTTTCAAATTCCGGACATGCACTCTTGCTGTGCCGGGATGGTTCACATCTCGAATCTTTTTCCTGGGGTAATAATTCATCCTGGAATCGTATCTGTACCCCTAAATGCATCATCTCAGGCATTCTTGAACCGATACAACTTCTAGGAAACTGTGAAGGAGACATATTGGATTTGAATCTTTCCAGTTTGTTTCATTCAACGGAATACTGCTACCCAATTCAAATGTTTGTCACTGATATAAAGTCGGATGGTAGTGAAATTTCCAGTGTTATTGGCGTGGGAGACTTCGGTCGAGTGGTTAGGATCACACGATAAACGATGAAGAACAGGAAGCTTTCGTACCGGTTTGCTGTGATCGTGCTGGTGCTGATTTTTCTGGGTTTGAGTTTTATCTACATGTTTTGGGGGCGGATATTTCTTGATGCTGGTTTCTACTTGAATGCTGCCATGAGAGTATCCAAAGGGGATATTCCGTATCGGGATTTTTTCTTTGTGCAGGGACCTGTTTACCCATATACGTATGCATTGTGGTTTTTGATTTTTGAACCGGGTGTCGGATCCGGCAGAATTTTTTCAATTTTATTAAGTCTAGCGAGTCTTTTTTTTGCATATCATTTGGCAAAACTCTGGAGTAATCGAAACGGTGCATTCTGGTGTCTGCTCGCTTTATGCAGTTCACCGCTGCACGCATACTACTTCAGCTCAATAAAACTTTACGCTCTGGCAGGTTTGCTGCTGACAGCATCAGCGTTTTTTCTCTTTGGTAAATTCCATCCGCTTCTTAGATATTCACTTGGCGGTATATTATCGGTAATGGCTGCCGCAACGCGACTTACACTTCTCCCCGGCACATTGATTTTCATACTTTACATCGTAATCGACGGTTGGCATGTTGATCGAAAAGCAATGGTCTGGAGTATTATCTTTTCTTTAAGTGCCGGACTGCTTTTGTTTGCCCCCTTTATCCTGTTGGATTTTAACGCGCTTTTCTATAATCTTTTTGCAATACATGTCAGTGCCGATACGGGTCCTTACCGGTTTGGTCTGATGAATAAAGTACGAGTTTTGGTAAAATTATCAGCAGCTTATCCTTTGATTGTGATTGGACTGACAGCGCTTGCAGTCTTGTTTTTAATTCCCGCGTTCAGACCTCGAATCAGATTTGCCCACCTCGCTGTATTTCTTGCAGTGTTGAGCATTACTTTGGCACATGTTTCTGCTAACTGGTTTTCCGCTGGATATCAATCTGTTCTGATGCCACTTACTGCTGCTTTGACTGCTGGAATAATCTTTTCTAACCAGCAATCCATCGTTATGAAAAAATGGTTCAGAATTGCTCTTGGAACAGTGGTTGCTATCGGCAGTTTGGTAACCTACAAAGAACCACTCTGGCCAGGAGGAACAACCATACTCGGGTATTTAAAGGAAACAGGCAAAACACTGTCAGAGATCACACCACCTGACAGATCAATTGCAGGATGTAATGCCGTATATGCAATTTCTGCAAAACGTCCAATTGCAGAACCTTTTGGGGGAGCACCTTTCACGTTCACTCCCAAATGGGACAATGACACCTGCCGCCGGTTTGGTGGCATTAATGTGCCGATGCTGGTAACAATGCTTCATGACCAGATACCCTATACTCTCGTTCTTGAAAATGATAGTTTTGCAGTAGGTTTCCCTGGCTTTTTTGAAGTGCCTGAAAACCAGCAGGCAATGATTTTTGCAACAATTCAACGGAGCTACGATCATATCAATACTTTATCTAATATCGGAAGTGCAGAACAAAAGCTTCTTGTCTTCATACCTCATGAACATAATCTGGTGACCAGGTGATTCAATGAGTTTTCAGAGTATTTCCGCACATAAGCTCTTTCTATATCTTTCGGCATTATGGTTTTGTTTCGCACTTGTCGTTATGATTTTCCTGGGCGAACAACATGTAGATGAGGGTTATTATCATCTGATCGCCCACCTGACATCTGAAGGAAAGATGCCATATATTGATTACTTTTATGTTCAAATGCCATTATATCCTCTTATCTATGGTTTTCTATTCCACCTGCTGGGATCGAGCTTTTTGACAGGAAGAGGAATATCAGCGTGTTTTGCGTTATGTGCTTTTCTGCTCGCTTCTCGAACAGCCAGAAACGTCAAAGGAGAAAGAGCTGCAGCGGTCACTGCCGGTCTACTCGCCTGCCAACCCTTCACCATTTATTATCTGACTATCATCAAGCTATATGCTTTGACAGCGCTGCTTCTAACATGCTTCGTCTGGATCATGCATTCACCTCTAAAACCGGTCTATAAAACCAGCCTTGCAGTGATATTTCTAAGTTTAGCGTCGAGCGTGCGTTTGACCGTCCTTCCTGGTCTTTTCATTCTTCTGCTGATTGTATTCTGGCGTTACCGATTCTCGCATGTATTCATCACAGCAGCTCTGACAGCACTATTACTCCTGGGAATGATAATCCTTCCATTTTATGTGTTCTCGCCGGAAACATTCACATATGGAGCATTTACGTACCATTTCGATAAAGAATCATTCTCCCTCGCTAGACAGTTTGCACACAGACTGTTTACTTTGTCGCAACTCTCACAGATTTACTTCAACGTTATTTTGCTCGCTGCAGTAACTATCGCTGTAAATTATTCTTTCAGAAAAACAGTGCCACAACATCGGATTTCAGAAAACACGCAGGATTGCTTGGTTGTTATATTAACGATTCTGTTTTTTCATTTCACATCTCAAGCACCCTATGTTTATCGTTACCTGACAATTTTAATCCCAGCTTTAACAGTACTTCTGGGTATTGAAAGCGTTCGAATGGAACCTAAAATACAGCCACATATCTCCGGATTTCGTTTGAGTTGGATCTTCGCAGCATCATGTTTTTTGACGGTGTTATCGAGAGGAGCAGCGGATCTTGGACCACTCACAGGAGGAGGTTCTGCGATGATGCTTGCTAATGTTTCAACCTGTATAAGTAGCGTAACATCTCCCGGTGCCCCGATTTTAACATTCAACAATTCGGTTGCGGTGGAGGCTCAGAGGGAGGTTTTATCAGGTGATGAGATGAATGTTCTAACATATGATCCCGAATGGACTGAATCCCGGTGCGAAAAATACAGAGTCCTGAACCTTGATATGCTGGAACGCGCCATCAAGGAATCGCGATTCGGAGCAATATTGCTGACCAGTAATTCATTTCTGGGAAATTTTCCTTCTTTCTATAATCCTGGGGAAATCGGTGCGAGACCCAGGATTATGGCCGCGATATCAACTCATTATTATAAATTGAAAACTTTCCCTGGATTTGGTTATATGAAAGAAGATGCAGACCTTTATTTGCCCCGAGATCATAAGTAAGGAATTCCTATCATGAAAACTCTGACAATTTTAATCTGTTTGTTTCTAACTGTAACACCATCTGTCATTGCTGATTGGAATCTTGAGGAGCAGGAGATTCTGCGATGGAGAGGTCAGTACTACGATCTTGCCTCTGACGGTCACTATTTGTACCTGGCATGCAAGCGGGGTGTTGAAATTTATGATATAGATAATCCAGATACTCCCATTCTGGCAGGATCATTCCTGACCGATGGTTTGGCTAATGGCGTTGCCATTAACTATCCATATTTATATGTTGGTGATGTCTATGGTTTTAACATCTGGGATGTTTCCGATCTGTCGGCACCAGCGAAACTGGGCGGATTCAAAAGGTCAGGAACCGAAGGATATCAGGAACGATTAACCTATCGCGATGGTTTCGTTTTTGTCGCTGCATACAGTAGCGGTTTACAGATTATCGATGTGTCGGATCCGTTCAGACCTGTGATCGTCTCCCAGGTCGACACTCCAGCTTACTCCTGGGATCTCGCATTAAAAGAAAACGCAGCATTCATGATGGATTTTTTTTCTATCGAGATCATGGATATTTCCTATCTTTTTGCACCACTGAAAAGAACAAGTTTTGAAGCGATTTTTGCTGGAGGAATCGTTGTTGATGAATCTTTTGCGTATATTGCTTATGTCGATGGTTTGCTTGTTCTTGACATCAGCAATCCATTCTCGCCAGTTGTCATTTCTGATATTGGACCGACAGGTGCAGGCGCTGCAGAATCGGTCGCCATCAAAGATAATTATGTCATTTTGGCTCATCAGTCCTATGTCGAAATTTATGATGTGTCCGATCCCTCAGAACCCCTCCAGGTATCTTTTTTCTATCCTCCCGGACACCCCAGAAAATGCCTTGCTGTGGAAAACCATCTTTACACAATTCTGGATGATAACGGCTTTCATGTTACCGATATTACTCATCCCGAATATCCGGTCACCGGACAGCATATCAATCCCGGAGAATGGGGCAGTCGCCAGGATGTTGTCATCGATAACAACCGTCTCTATTTGTGTGATTGGAACAGAGGACTGGTTGTTTACGATATTTCCGATCCGGAAAGCATCGTTGAAAGCGGCAGTTACCAGAGTCCTGGGAATCTGAATGACATCAAGATTAAGGACAATCTGGCGTTTCTTTCTTGTTATACGGAGCTGCAGATCGTAGATGTTGAAAATCCGTCAGACATACACTATGTAAGCAACTACAAAACAACCGGAAATCCGTGGGATGTCGATATTTCCGGGAATTTCGCATACCTATGCGACCTTTACACTTTTCAAATCCTTGACATATCCAATCCGTCGTCAATTACCAGATTAGGTGTATTATACCTTGCACAAAACGGA
>JAFGJC010000283.1 GCA_016929305.1 candidate division CSSED10-310 bacterium
ACAATACGGTCCGGTGTACGGCTGGATATGGATATTGCCAATACGGTTGCGCATGCGATGAAAGAATGGGCCATTGAAAAAGGTGTCACCCATTTTACACACTGGTTTCAACCGCAAACCGGTCTGACTGCAGAAAAACATGACGCATTTCTTGAATTCGACCGGGATGGCATTCCCCTGGAAAGATTTCGAGGCAATCAGCTTGTTCAAGGTGAACCGGATGCATCAAGTTTTCCGAGCGGCGGCCGGCGAACCACTTTCGAAGCACGGGGTTACACCATGTGGGATCCTTCCAGTCCGGCTTTTATTATTGATGGACCGAGAGGCGGCATACTCTGCATCCCTTCCGTGTTTATCAGTTATAATGGTGAAGCACTTGATAAAAAGACTCCATTGCTCCGTTCGATGGAGACAATTAATCAAGCTGCGCTTAAGGTTCTAAGACTTTTTGATAATGATAAAGCCACACGGGTTGTCACAACGATCGGAACTGAGCAGGAATACTTTCTAATAGATCAAGGATTTTATAATCTTCGTCCTGATTTGCAGATTACAGCCCGAACATTGATGGGGGCAAAACCGCCCAAAGGTCAGCAATTGGAGGATCATTACTTCGGCACAATAAAAGAGCGTGCTCTGGCGTTTATGCAGGACACTGAGAAGGAACTGTATAAGCTGGGCGTACCCGCTAAAACCCGGCATAATGAGGTGGCACCTCATCAATTCGAATTGGCACCCATTTATTGTGAAGCCAATGTGGGTTCCGATCGAAATCAACTGACTATGGAAATACTTAAGAAGGTGGCGAACCGGCACAGACTGGCATTGCTGCTTCATGAAAAACCTTTTGCCGGAATCAACGGAAGCGGTAAGCATAACAATTGGTCCATGGAAGACTCAGAGGGCAATAATCTTCTCGATCCGGGTAAGACGCCCGAAGAGAATTTGCAGTTTCTGGTTTTTCTTGTTGCCACGTTGCGTGCTGTTCACAAATATGGTGATTTACTTCGAGCGACAGTGGCATCAGCCGGAAATGACCATCGTCTTGGTGCAAACGAGGCACCTCCAGCGATTATGTCAGTATTTTTAGGTGAACAGCTCAGTACTATTTTGAATGACATCAAAGCCGGACGTAAAACCAATGCGACGGATGATTTTGTAATCAATCTGGGCGTTGATCAACTACCGAAAATTATGCGCGATAATACCGATCGAAACCGCACATCTCCATTTGCTTTCACAGGGTCCAAATTCGAGTTTCGAGCCATTGGATCATCCGCATCTGTATCGCAATCCAACACAGTATTGAGCGCAGCAGTAGCCGAATCGCTTAATCTTATTGCAGATGATATTTCAATTAGTCTGAAAGAAGTGAAGGATATTAAACAAGCGGCATTAAATGTTTTACAGAAATATATCATCGAGACCGAACCGATTCGATATGAGGGAAACAATTACTCCGCAGAATGGGAGAAAGAAGCCGAAAGACGCGGTTTGCCTAATGTAAAGAAAACGGGTTACGCTTTAGACGCCCTCATTGAAAAGAAAAATGTTGAAATGCTTCTCAATCAAAGTGTCTATACCAAGGAGGAATTGGAATCGCGATATATTACCAAACTTGAACATTATATCATGGCACTTGAGATCGAAGTAGGAACGTTCTGTGAACTGGTGCAGACTCGGATTCTTCCTGCTGCATCCGCCTATCAGAACCATCTGGTGAACGTCCTGCAGGGATTTCAGAACCTGGGCAGTTGGCTTTCGAATGTGAAACCGGAATCACAAATCGAATTACTTAAGAGAATCACTCAGGAAATCGAGTCTATGCAGAACAGCTGCAGGAACCTCTCCAATACAATGGAGAAAGGATTAAAAATCGAGAATCTCTCTGCAAGGGCAAAATTCTTTTCGGATCAAATTGTGGACCTGCTTGAAGAAGCGCGGAAACCTGTAGATCGGCTTGAAAGTCTGGTGCCCGATGATTTATGGCCATTGCCCAAATATTCGGAAATGCTTTTTATTATGTAGCAATCCATCGGTCCAGAGTTATTTCTTTTTAATCATAACGATCCGGAACAGAACATTCGGATATACATGCACACCTGTCTGGTTTGCAAATAGGTAACGGACAGGTGTTCTTATCTATATATTACGACATAACTATTCTTGAGGACAGGTTTCATGTCAAAGAATCAGCCCGGACCACACCGAGATTCGTCTGGAAAATGCAAACCTTTCGGATTGTATGATCCTGCGAATGAACATGACAGTTGCGGCGTCGGATTTGTAGCGAGAATTGACGCCGAACCGCATCATCATATCGTGCAGCAGGGAATCCAGATTCTGATCAATTTAGAGCATCGGGGTGCTGTCGGGGGAGACAAGGTTACTGGAGATGGAGCCGGGATACTCATTCAGATTCCTGACGGATTTTTCCGGGAGACATGTCATCACATTAAACTTCCTGAATTTCATGACTATGCAGTAGGGATGATATTTTTACCAACCCATTCTCTTTTACGAAAAAAATGCATGGTGATTCTCGAAAAACATGTCAAGCGGGAGGGTTGTGTCGTATTAGACTGGCGTGAAGTACCCACCAACAACAATCATCTCGGTGATCTCTCTAAAGCAATTGAACCGTTAAGTTATCAGATTTTCATAAGCAGGGGAAACATTGACCGGAAAGATTTTGACCGCAAGCTTTATATCATCCGGCGGATGGCGGAAAAAGAGGTGAATAAACTTGACGGAGATACCAGCCAATTCTATGTGGTGAGTCTTTCCAGTTACTGTGTGAATTATAAAGGATTGCTGGTCGGTACACAACTGCCGCTTTATTATCCCGACCTGACCGACGAGCGCTTCGTCAGTCCTTACGCGTTGGTCCATCAGCGATACAGCACCAATACCCTGCCGACCTGGCCTTTGGCTCAGCCCTTCCGTTTTCTTGCACATAATGGTGAAATTAACACGCTCCGCGGGAACATCAA
>JAFGJC010000023.1 GCA_016929305.1 candidate division CSSED10-310 bacterium
CGGGGGTGTGCGTCGGTTCACCAGCCGGTTGATTTTGTTCACCCGGCGTCAATATTCCTAAAACAAAATCATCGAAATTGTTATCAGTGTCGGTTCCATCAGGGATGCGGTTTAGCGAGAGATTGTTGGTTGGGTTGGGATAATCGACAGGATCGCCTTCTCCAGCAAAAAATTCTTCCGGAAGGAAGGTTCCGTATCCTATGGCATCGACAACCGTCGATCCCGCTCTGAGTTGAATGCTGTCCGGACCGTTCTGATAATTGATGTTGACGTCGATGAGATCGGCGTTCGCCACGGAATCATCCTGAGCGATTACAAAATAATCACCCGCCATGACCTCTCCCGTCAACGGAACAATGTTATACTCGGTATTGTCATAACCGTTGATACCGACAAGGGTGTATCCATCAAGGCTGATCCGGTGTGAACCGGGATAATACAACTCTATATAACAACCCAGATCCTGACCGTCGGGATTGACATGGATTTCATTGATCTTAAGGTTATAGATGGGAGGTGGTGTCGGTGTCGGGCCGGTGGGCGTGGCGGTTGGCGGTGGCGGTCCAGTAGGGGTCATGGTCGGTTCCATGGCTTCCGGAATATTCATTTCACCAGGTGTAAGCTCACCGGAAACAAAATCTACGGAGTTGTCATCTGTGTCATTTCCGTCAGGTATTCTGGAATGGGAGTGATCACCGGTGAAAAATGCGGGAGCCGGTGATCCTTCTCCGGCAAAAAATTCCGTCGGCAGAAAATCCCCATACCCGATTGCGTCCACAACGACAGCTCCGTTTCGCAATTGAATGTTATCCGGACCGTTTTGATAGTTTACATTAGAATCGATCAGATCGGCATTGGATACCGATGCATCCTGAGCGATAAGGAAATATCCGTCTGCGGGGATGGAGTATCCATCCAGGGAGATCGATTGGTAATCACTGCCGTTATTGCCGTTCACGCCGACAAGTGAATATCCGTCCAGACTGATGCCGCCAGGATAATAAAGCTCGACGTAACAACCCACATCCGTGCCGGGCGGATTGATATACATTTCATTGATCTTGATGTTTTCCACCGGGGGTGGTGTTGGTGTCGGACCTGTAGGTGTTGCTGTTGGCGGTCCGGCAGTCGCTGTCGGTGGCCCGGGTGTATTGGTAGGCTCCGTCGACTCCGGGATGTTCATCGTCCCTGGAGTGAGATTTCCTGACTGGAAATCGACCGAATTGTCGTTGGTGTCATTCCCGTCGGGAATACGCGAATGGGAGTGTTCCCCGGTGAAATATGCAGGAGCCGGTGATCCTTCTCCGGCAAAAAATTCCGTCGGCAGGAAATCCCCATACCCGATCGCGTCCACGACATCAGATCCGTCTCGCAATTGAATATTATCCGGACCGTTTTGATAGTTTACATTAGAATCGATCAGATCGGCATTGGACACTGATGCATCTTGAGCGATGACGAAATATCCATCTGCCGGAATGGAATATCCGTCCAGAGCAATCGACTGGTAGTCGCTGCCATTGTAGCCATTTACGCCGACAAGCGAATACCCGTCCAGACTGATGCCGCCAGGATAATAAAGCTCGACGTAACAACCCACATCTGTGCCAGGCGGATTGATATACATTTCGTTTATGGTGATGTTTTGTGAAAAAACATTCACCCAGGCGATGCACAATCCGATCAGCAATACGAATCCTGTTTTCGATTTCATCACTAATCCTCCAAATATAATTAACAGACGCAAACAAAGAACGATTATCCTAAGAAATACATATCGTAATGATGAGTTTGAGTAAATACAGCACGCAATAAAACCTAATCAACGTTGACATTTATGATTGTCTTGTCTGAAAAGTGCCGGTGTCAGCATTATCAGTGGGTGAAAATAAATAGGGAGCACATTCACAAAGTTGTTCCATCTCTCCGGTTATATCATATTTGTCAGGTTCACTTAATATGTCGCCAATCAGCTTCGTGACTTCACAAAGTAACCGTAATTTCTGTTTCAGACCTCTGGCTGTACATGGAGAGAGAAGCAGCATTTTTATTTTGGAAGGCACATTGCGGGGGATTTTTTCAAAGGAACCCAGCATTGAATCGATGCTATGGGTTAAATTCAAGTATTGACCGTTGAGCAGAAAAATCAATTCATAAATGTTTTTAATTGCTGCGATAAGTTCATGCTGGAAATAAAAATAACTTTCTTCATCTTCAAGGGTTGAAAGGTCCTTAATAACACTGATGATTTCACCAAATATTTGAGGAATGATGGCGTCTTTGTAATATTCAGGGACCGGACTGATTTGTTTTTTCCACAAATTCAGCTGATTTTTAGGATCCCAAAGAATCTTGCATTCATGTAGAGACGCCACAAGCATAGGATTCGTCAAACGCAATTGCTTTTCGATCGTCGAAACCCGCTCACAGATCAAATCCTGACTCACATGCCAGACATTGATTTTTAAATCATGGGAGGTAAAATTATCCATGATTATTGGATGTTCATAACATACTATTTTTTCGGGGTCGTCGGATAATTTTTTGGCAATTTCTTTCCGCTGAGATTTATCCGGTTCTGAAAAATAAACACACATGATATCTACACTGGATTTGGGACCTGATGTACCTCTGGCGCGCGATCCTACTAATGTAATTGCTCTGCATCCAGGTAACTTTTGATAAGAATAAACAATGTCAAATAAAACTTGCTTTGCTGGATCCATTCACCATCGTCCTCCAATTTCCCGACAAATCACCAATTCAATAGACTCTTAGTATATTGAAAAAAAACATTTGTGCCAAGATAGGAATGAATCTTTGAATATAAGGTCTGATCGTCTGCTGCAATTTATGTTATGGCACGGTATAATTCAAACGATGTGCTGTTTGATGTCTAAATAATTCTAACGCTTGAAGGGAGGAATAGCGTGTATAAATTGGGTCGTGTTTTAGGAATAATGGTTCTGGCAGCGCTTTTTTCCACCAGCAGCTTTGCTCAAAATAAGGAGAAACGATGGTGTTTTTCTTTCCAGGCATCGGAATTAACTGCCGGTGTTGATTGGGAAGTCATTCGTGAAGCTAATGTCTATTCCAAAAATGCTGACAGGACGGAATACAATGTCGGTGACACCAAAAGTTTTTGGGCTTGGGATCTGTCAGTTATGCCACCGGAAAACATTCTCGTTCCAGCCACTTGCAGATCAAAGGGAGCATTTCATTATGTCTGGATAGCTGATGATCAATGGCAGAATCCTGTCACTCAGAATGATGTCGATATCATAAGTAACGCATGGGAAACAGCTACACCAGCAAGCTCCATGGATCCGACAAAGGGTATTTATCACATTGCAGTGTCTCTGTTTGGACCGGCTCCAGATGAACTTGACAATGATCCTCGTGTGCATCTGCTGTATATGGATCTCAATGATTTTGATGGTTACTTCAATAGTTACAATCAAATGACCGATGAAGCGGCTCAGATGTATGGACGGCGATCCAATGAATGCGAAATGTTGTATTTGAATGCGTTGAGTTCACAGGGGATTGGCAGTACATATATGTTGGGCGCACTCGCCCACGAATTCCAACATATGATCCATTGGATGGCAGATCAGAATGAAGCTGCGTGGATAAACGAGGGATGTTCTCAACTGTCGTGGTATTTGTGCGGATTTGGAACGGATGGCCAGGAAACCTTTTTTGCCAATCATCCCAATAATAATTTGACGACCTGGGAAGATTTTTCTGATTATGGACAGGTAACGCTCTTTTTTGTCTATCTTTATGAACAATACGGTGGTGCACCCTCCATTTTGAAAATCGTTTCAAATACTCTAAACGGGTTTGATGGGATAAAAGATGCGCTGGAAGAGCGGGGGTATGGTTTCGACGCTGCCCAAATGTTTTCAGATTGGATGATCGCGAATTTTGTTAACAATTCTGAATTGGATCATGGTCAGTACGGATATAAAAATTTCCAGGCACCGGAGTTTGCCATTTTTGATACCCTGTCTAATTATCCAACCGGCGAACTTACCGGTAATATCAAACGCTGGGCAGGAAGATGTTATCTTTTTGAGCAGATTGAAACACAGTTGAATATTGAAGAGACGAACTTTGAAGATACTCTAAATCTGTTTGCATATCCGGACACAATATCGGAGCAACGGCTCATTCCCATGGATCCGGCTTTTCAAATTTTGCAAATCAAAGGTTTTTCACAGAATGAAGATACCGCCATCATAGTTCTTGCAAATACCGATTCGTCGGGAGATACGACAGCATATGCTTTCCAGGGATCAGATAGCATGTCCGATGATGTGTCTCCACCCTATGTCAGCTCGAGTAACCTGTGGGGTATTGATGTCAATTCCGTGAATGGTCTGATTATACTGCGGGATGAGTGCAGTCAACTTGATGCTTCTCAGTTGAAATTTTTTATCAATGAACAGGCATACCAGCCCGTTGTAAAAAAACTATCCGGCAACACATGGCACATCGAGTATTTTATAGCTCCGTTTTTATCGGATACTAATATTACGGGGAAATTACAATCGGCAGATATAAACGGGAATATTATGACACCGTTCCAGTTTCAGTTCCAATCCGGATCGCATCCGGATTGCGAAACGGGTATTAAACTGATGCTTCCCGATAACCATTTTACTCCGGGTGATCAGTTTTATCTCTACGCTGTTGCCGGTAATTCAGACGAACCAGTACCCAATACACCGGTATTCGTCATTTTAGAAGTGTTTGGGATGTATTTTTTTGCACCGGATTGGGTGGAAGCTTCTCAGGGGATATCATACTATTCCCGTAACATCTCCACGGGAAAAACGCTTATCGAGGTTTTGCCGGAATTTGCCTGGCCCCCTGCGGGAAACGCTTCAGATATCGTTTTTTGGGGAGCAATGACTGATGCCGGTATCACAAAAATATTGGGAAATTTTGACAAGGTCACATTTGGCTGGTCCGAATAAACTGAAAACTACAATTTAACAGGATTTTTAGCGAGGTTTCCCTGTAAGACTTTCAATCAATGCTTCCAGAACAGATATTAATTCATGTTCAGGGTTCTTTTTCATCTCTTCTCTGACATGTTCCAGCTTCAGTGTTATTTTTTCTGATTTTTCACGGATCATGTTGATTTTCTTCTCAAGTTCGACGGGAGAGTGTTTGATTGAGATGTTGGGAGAGAACCGTTTTCGGCGATTCTGACGATTAATCGAGAAAAAGAGAGTTCCGGAGGTAATTGTGAATACGACGAGTAAGCCATACCAAAGACCGCTCGGATCAGTCCAATTTTTGTAAAATGAGTAAAATACGCCAAAAACAGAGGCAAGCAGAAGGAGCATTAAAACGAATTTTAATATCCCGGTGGTTTTTCCCTGACTTCCGATATCTCTGGCAGATGTCAGTTCATCTTCAAGGGAACTTATCTGAAGCGTGGTGCGTCGGAGATCGGCATCCAGCAGTTTCTCACGGGATTTCAGCCAATGATTTTTTCCAAGACGCACCAGAAGTATTGACAATGGATCGTCAGATATTTGCCATCCCGCACTGATTGCTTCTTCTTCCAGGGCAACAATATCCTTTCCGGAAGTAACATAACCTTTTTTGGCAAGCTGGTGTCTTAATACTATTTCTCCTGTTGCCTGGTGAATTTTACCGAGATGAGGATGATCGTCATCCGTTACACTCAAATGCTCCAGAGCACTGTGTGATCCCAATTGACCGAGTATCGTAATAACATGCATACTGTCTTGTGCGGAAGCTTCTTTTAGCAGGGCTAGAGCATAAGTTTCCAATTTATCTGCGGGAAAAGTGAGCAGAGCATTTCTGGCAGTATCATAGCAACTTGGATCCGACATTATTTCCACTAAAGCTTTACAGGCCAGTTTACTCTGATATTCAGCAATTAACGTTACAACAAGGGATTGAACGGTCTTTTCCGACCGATGCGATTTAAGAAAATCTATCGAAAATGCTGAAGGAATTTTCGCTACTCCCTTCAAAACAGACCGATAAATAGCTGGTTCATTGGATTCGAACGCGCGTTCCAGGATTGCTTTAGCCTGCTCATCGCCGATTTTTGCCAGGAACTGAGCGGCAGTTTCTGCAAATGTGGGAGATTCACCTGGAAAAGCGCTATCCAGCAGTTCAATAATGCCTTCCTGATTAATATCCTTAAGAATCTCAGCAGCCCGGTTTCTCACCATTTCACTTTTATCGGCAAGGAGTTGCACTGAAGAGATGGCTGCGAGTTGTGGATTGATCATGCCCATAACCATCAGCGCTCTGTAACGCACATCTTTGTCGCTGGAATCAAGCAGGGGAATCATGCGTTCTGCATATTCTGCCGTTTCCTGTCCCGCCAGCACCTCCATAGCAGATTGTCCGGCTGTTCCAGGCATTTTCAAAGTCTCGATTAAATGGTCGATGGCATGTTCAGATAATGTTCTATTTCTCAAAGCCTCAATGGTTTTTTCTCTGGTTTCACGATACGTGGAATTCAAAAGATCAATTAATAAATCCTCCGTCCAGGATGCTTCTGAATGGCAGATACCGTCAAGAGCTGCCCATTTTATCTGTTCGTCGTTTTCTGAAAGGTAGCGAGAGAATAAATGTTTTAAATCTTCATCATTCGATCGGGCAAGAAGCGGCAAAACCGCAATACGCAAAGAATGTTCCGTCGATGGATCTTTGACAAGATTGATCAAATGATCATAGGTTTTTTCGGGAGGCATTGTTTTTAAAGTGTTTACAGCAGCAGTTTTCACATGGAGTGCTTCGGTATCCAAAAGTGAAATCAAACCCGGCACGACGGCAGGATGATCCTTTTCTTTTAAAATCTCAGCGGCTTTTTCTCTGATTGCCGCGCTTAAATCGGAAAGCGCCGTCAACAATAGACGTATTGCTTGGATTTCATCTCGACTCGCGAGTTCAGAAAGGACCGATAGCTTTACATCACGATCTTTGCTTTCTAGCTGATCTTTATAGCTTTGCCATAATTCCCGGTCGATATTTGCCACAAACATCTCCTCTTCAACTAATTAATAGAGCGTTATGCGTGTTTTTTCAACTCATTCTATGAATAATCTTGATATAAATAATTGATGATGACCAGTTTGGATTTCACATGAATAACAGGTTATTATCTTTCTGGCGAAAGGTGAATGAGGAATGATCAAACGGGCGTCATACATATTGCCAACGCTAATATTTCTGTTACTGCTGATGGCAATGTTATTTCCAGAGGCATTATTTTTTGGGAAAATTCTGTTTCCCACAAAAATTCTTTATCTTTATGAACCCTGGCGTTCCGAATTTCAGTCTGTTGCTGCCGAATCGCTCAATGTGATTCTGGTTGATGAGGTTTTGGAATTTTATCCCTGGAGGGAATATCTTCGAACACGTTTACTTTCAGGAGCGATACCGCTCTGGGATCCCACGGCATTTTGTGGCTATCCGTTCATGGGACTGTTTCAAACTGCTTTTTTATATGTCCCGGATCGATTGATGGATTCATTGAAATTTGGTGATTATTGTACGTTTCGAGCTGTTTTCAATATTCTGGCAGCCGGAATCGGGATGGCTGTGTTTTTAAAACGTTACAAGAGTTCAGCTGTCGCAGCGAGTTTAGGTGCTGTTGCATATGCAGGAAGTGGTTTCCTGATTGTCTGGATGGGACATCCCCATGCAAAAAGTGCAGTGTGGCTGCCGTGGATTTTTTGGGCAGTGGAGATTATTCAGAAAAAACCGAAATTTGGGTTTATAACTTTGACCTTGGCAGGAACCCTTGCGCTTACTGCGGGACATATCGAAACCGTTTTACACATGGCGACGGCAGCAGGCTTTTACAGTGTATTCAAATATGGACGCCAGTGGGTTCAAAAATCATATCGACCTCTTATTGCACTGGTATGCGCTTCTGTGGTGACGCTTCTGATATCTGCCGCAATGTTATTGCCGTTTGCTGAATATCTCTCCAGATCGGTGGCATATGAAACCAGATCGGAAGGTGTTGTTGTTCAAACGTATTTGGACAAAACATTGATGATTACACACATTATGCCAAAACTATTCGGTTCATCTGAAAACGGAACATATTCTTATGCGGGATTCAATTTCAGTAAAACAGGCGGTTTCAATTCGGCGGAAATAATGGGGGCTTTCATCGGAGTTGTTCCGTTGATTCTTGGTTTGGCAGGTCTTCTCTCGAAACAATGCGCTTCCTTTAGATCTGTTTTTGCTGTGATTGTTGTTTTTTGTGCCGGGGTTGTATACAAATTTCCGCTGATCTATCAGCTTTCTCAGCTCCTGCCCGGATATAAAATGTCGTACAACTTCAGAATGGTTTTA
>JAFGJC010000284.1 GCA_016929305.1 candidate division CSSED10-310 bacterium
CGGAATTGCTGAGCTTCTTCCTGGAATTTGGGAAAACTGATTCGCAGAACCAATTCAATAAGACCTAAAAGTAAACAGGCGAAAAGAAGAGCGTACAGCTTGTGTCTTAATGGAATTTTCTTTTTCTTTTTCATTATTTCAGAAATCGTGGATTTTGACAGGCAGCGGGATATTATCGAAAACTTGTTATGGAGTTTTTGTACTGGTCGGTTCCGCTACAATCGTAGGTTTCGGTGTTGGTTCAGCAGAAACCGATGTTCTTGACTGAATGTTTATTGCGTTAAGAAGAGCATTTGTCAAATCATCGTGTGTTTTCGCATTCGCAAATGTTCCTCCACCAACTTCCGCAGCTTTCTTTAGTTTTTCTTCGGTTGCTTGAGACAGCTGAATACCGACGAAATGAACGGCATCTACCGCAGTTCTTTCATTTTTTATGAAATTGACAGCCTGAACAACATCTTCACCACATTCATCATCGGTGGAAGTGATCACGACGAGAAAATTATATGGTGCCTTGTAAGTCCTGGGATAATCATTGACAGCATTTTGTATGGCTTGAGATAAGGTTGCTTTTCCTTTAGGTCTGAGTCCATCGATGACACCGCTTAGCGTTATGGGATCGAACCATTCAACTGGTGTAGCAAGACGAGTGTCAAGGCAGTCTTTCAATTTCAATAAACTCTTGTCCCCAAACACTCTGATCCCAAAATGAAGTCCCCATTCCGGTTTTTCGCTGACTTTTTTCAGCACTTGCTTGAAACTTTTTCTAACTACATCAATCCGCTGAACTTTATCCCAGTATTTGTTCATGTTATTCGAACAATCAATAACGACAAGAATATTGTTAACCTCAATTTGCTCATCTTTTTCTTCGGCATAAACAGCTGAAAAAAGAAACATAATCAGCGAGATAGAAACAAATAAAATTTGCTTTTTTATCATCATCTCGACCTCCCGAATCCACCAGATCGCTTCAAATTCCGACTCGTTAATCAGTAACCCTTATTATGTCACAAACAAAAATAAATGCAAAGGACTTAGACGTTCGATTTCGATAACTTTTTGCGATGGGATACAACGCGCTTTATCCGTACAATCCCACGCTGCGTCACAGATACTAGAGTAAAACTGATCTTTATAATCAACTTTGCCCATTTGCTGTTCATATCAATGAAACATGGCCGATTTAAAAGTTCCAATATTTTTTTGGGTATCCATGGAATATCTGCAAGAAAGAAAATTAAATTCACTGGTTTCGGTTCAAGGGCGCCAAAATTTTTCTGAAAGACATCCACATTATTTCGGTCAAATCGATCTTCCTTTATGGCTTTTTCATAAAGTTCCGTTCCAGGATAAAACACAAGAGAAGATACTTTGATTCCCCTGGGTTTAGGTATCTTGAATATTAAATTCAATGTGCTGTGTAAATCTTCATTCGTTTCCCATGGATTATCAACAATAAAATGATAGTCCGGTGGCATAATTTTTCCGGTTTTTTCTTTTAGCATTTTGCATGTTTCGAGAATACGATCATTGGATACGTTTCGCCGGTAAAGCCGTTTTGTCAGATCACTCCCACTCTGTATGCCGACTTCAGCATATCGCAGCCCTGCATCAACTAAAACATCAAGTTTGCGCTGGGATAACGTCAAGGGACTGAATTGTGCTGAAAAAGGTAATTGTATTTCTTTTTTGTAGAGTTGAGCAAAAGATTCGATGCAGTCATCAGATGCTTCGGAAAAGGAATCGTCCGAAAATGCGATTGCATCAATAAAATCAAGCTCCTTTCGTACCTTCTGTATTTCCTGAACTAGATTTTCCGGTGATCGGCGGCGCATTTGCTTCTGTCCTTTGTATAAATCGTGGATCATGCTTTCACAGCAATAGGCGCAATTATACGGACACCCTCGACTCATGAAGGTTTGATAATGATGATGCGGCGTAATACGACTCAGCGGACCCATTAAAGATAATCGAATTGCTGCATCGCGGTCTAAAATTAAAAGATCGTTATGGTCAGGATTTGCTACGTAGTGCTTATTGAGTCTATAATCCAGAAACGGCAAATCATCCAGATTTTGAATAAGTTGAAATAAAGGATTTTTGAAAATAATTCCATTGTTAAGATATGCCAAATTAGGTGTGTCGAAAACACCTGATTGTTCTTTTAATTTGCCTATCAAATCCGATAAGGTTCTTTCTCCCTCGCCAATACAGACAAAATCTGCGTGTTCTAGGGAGTTTTCGACAAAACCCATTGCATGATATCCACCCCAGATGACTGGAATTTTGGTTTTTTCTTTGATGAAATGAGTTAATTGTACAGCGTATCGATAGTAATAAGACAAAACAGAAATACCAATTAAATCGGATCCTTTGCAAAGATTTGCGATAGCATTAAGTAGTCTGTTTCCATATAACGGTCGATGCTGTGTTCCCGCTGTCATCCGTTCAATCATCGGAGGTATGAAGATGATTGTGCAATCAATGCCTTTACTTTCCAGATAAGCGGAAAGACCGCGAATACCCAAGGCTCGTGTGTCAGGACAGGAAATTTCAATTAAGGTCAGCTTCATCAGGCTTACTCCCAAGGGTGCAGATTAATTCGTAAAACCCAATAAGTCCAGGCAGGAGTAGAATTTTGACACCAGGAATGGACTCAACACTTACATTTGTTTATGGTATGATTGATAAAAGAGGTTAATGAAATGACAAATAAACTATTTCAGGGGGCGATTTTACTCATGATATTAGTGGTACCATTTTGGAAAGCATCGGCCGGTTCAGACAATATTCGACAGTCGATACTTGCCGGTTCGTGGTATCCGGGAGATGCAGAGACATTGTCACAGGATATCCAAAACTATTTTGACAAGGTTGATTTACCGCCCATTCAAGGTAAATTGCATGGTTTTATTGCACCTCATGCAGGCTATATCTATTCCGCACCTGTCGCAGCGTACAGTTATGCTCTAGTTCGCAACGCATCCTATGATCTGGTGGTGATTATTGGGAATTCACATCGGGTTGGTTTTTCTGGAGCAGCGATAGATGATGTATCAAAATATATCACTCCTCTTGGAGAAGTGCCGGTAGATAACGAAACAGCTTCCAAACTGGCTTCCGATACACATCAGGTTAGAATCGATGGGAAACCTCACAGACCCGAACATTCCATTGAAATTCAAGTTCCATTTCTGCAAAAAGCCTTAAAACCCGGATTTAAAATTTTACCAATTCTATTCGGGTATGATCCCGGAAAATCTTATTCTTTTCTCATAACGCAACTTCCTAAAGCCACAGCTGATAAGAAGGTTTTGTTTATAGCCAGCACTGATTTAACACATTTCCCCAAATACGAAGATGCATGTCGAATCGACAAAAAAACTGTTGAGGCGATAGCCTCTTTGGATGTTTCTAAATTGGATAAACTTGAAAATGAGGAAATGTCAAAGGGATATCATGGCCTTGATT
The DNA here is from genome assembly GCA_016929305.1 of candidate division CSSED10-310 bacterium. Classification (GTDB taxonomy): domain Bacteria; phylum CSSED10-310; class CSSED10-310; order CSSED10-310; family JAFGJC01; genus JAFGJC01. Next base: position 3,475 of record JAFGJC010000284.1, read on the forward strand.
GTGTACTCTGCGGCTCAACTGCCGTAAAAGCGGTTATGGAAATTACAAAGAAACTCGGCGCGGATAAAGGTGTTGTGTTGAAGGTTGCCAATTCAGGCGATGTGAGCATTGGGGATAAACACCGGGTTGTTGGTTACGGATCTGTTGCATTTTTGGAATCGGAAAAGGATGCGGATCAATCCGAATCCTCAAAGACGTCAAACGATCACCTTACGCAGACGCAGAAATCTTATCTTCTGGGTTTATCACGTTATATATTGGATTATTATGTGACAACGGGTGATAAACCGGATGTTCATCTACCCAGGGATACTGTATATCTTCAAGATAGAGGTGTATTTGTTACACTCAAAATTGATGATCAACTGCGTGGATGTATTGGATACATCCAACCGCAAACATCGTTGTTCGATGCGGTTGTGACGAATACAATTAATTCATGTTCAAGGGATCCGAGATTTCGGCCTGTTAAAAAAGAGGAATTAGATTCAATAGATATTGAGATTTCCGTTCTTACTCCCCCCCGTAAAATTGACAGTTATAAAGAGATTGAGATTGGACGTCATGGCGTTGTCCTCAAAAAGGGATTTCATCAAGCTGTGTTTTTACCCCAAGTTGCACCCGAACAAGGCTGGGATAGAGAAGAAACACTCCAGTATCTATCGTTAAAAGCTGGTTTGGAAAGGGATGGATGGAAGCAAGGTGCTGAATTCGAGGTGTTTGAGGCAGAAGTGTTTGGTGAAAAGGAGATGGGACGGCAGACTTTTATGGAAAAATAATTCAGGGTTTCCGCCAGAAGAATGCATTGGAAGCAAATAAACCGCGAAGCGTAATTAACGTTGGCACATCTGGATACTCTTATCCCGACTGGAAAGGTCCTTTTTATCCTGATTCACTACCCAAAACCGAATATCTTGAATATTATTCGAGGTATTTCAACATCCTAGAATTGAATTTTTCTTTTTATCGATTGCCGGATGTAAAGCAGGTTTCCCGTTTACTCGATCGCATGAAAAAACAGTTCACCTATTGTGTGAAGGCTCATCAATCATTTACTCACGGTGAGGGAACTAAGGATGATCTGAAAAAGAATTTTTCACTTGTGCGCCCGATGCATGAAAGCGGTGTCTTGGGAGCGATGCTTTTCCAATTCCCATTTCGATTTAAAAATACCGAAAAAAACTGGGAAAAACTTCGAATTATCAGCGATGAGAAGAAAGAAATACCTGCTGTTATCGAATTCAGGGATCAATCTTGGATAATACCAGCAACTTTCGTGGGATTACGGCAACTTGGTTTGGGATTCTGTTGTTTGGATGGACCTAATCTTCCAGATCTGCCCGGGCGAGTATCTGCGTTGACCAGTCCGATTGGTTATGTGAGGTTTCATGGAAGAAATGCGGAGAAATGGTGGAATCATACGCATGCATGGGAACGCTACAGCTATCTTTACTCCGCCGGCCAACTCTATCGATGGGTACCAATTTTGAAATCATACGCAAAACAAGCCACCCAAATATATGTTTTTTTCAATAATCACTATCAAGGGCAAGCTGTTCGTAATGCTCAGCTTCTGATGGCATTTCTATCAGAATAGGTTAATTTTCTTTGCGCAATGCAGCTAACAGCAGTCGTATAAACAGGGGAATCATTATTTCCATCCGTCCAATGATTTCAAATCCTTCACCTCCATCCAAGGAGCCTCTGCGCACAACGTTCATTAACGGCCGATATTCCGAAAGATGATCAAAATTTGCTGTTGTATATTGCCTGAATGGTTTCTTATTAAGATTATTTGCACAAGTAGACGCTTTAACAAAAACTTCCGGTAAAACCACGGTAGAACCGATGTTAAGATGCACACCTCCATTTGCAAATAGCCGCATTATCGAAACAAACAGGCGAAAATCAGTAAATGTGGCTTCTCCCGTCGCTTTCCCATCCATGTCAGGATGCATATGTATGATATCAGTTCCTATGGCAACGTGAACCGTAACAGGAATATGCCGTTTCACGGCTTGGGCTATGATACTGAATTCTTTGAAAGGAAGATCTTCGGACAGAATCTTTTTTCCAAGTGCTTGGCCAAAACCAAGGGATTGATTTGATGCATCGAAAACAGCCTGGTTGATAAAAGCACCCGTTTCTTCAGCCATGCCGAATGTGCCCTGCGAAATATGTCCAGCCATCTCTTCAGATGTTTCCCCTATCAACGCGATTTCGGTGTCGTGGATAGCGCCCGCACCGTTTGTCAGAATACATTGAACCACACCCTGGTCCATCATCTCAATGATCAAAGGTGATAAACCGTATTTGATAATATGTGGTCCCAAAGCCCATGTGACCGGTTTGCCAGAATCCTTTGAGTCAATAATTCGGTGAACGAGAACAGATAGACTTTCCGCAGCATTCGTTCGATGCTTTATCGTAGGAAGTGATTCTAAAAATGTCATGAAACCGCTGTTTTTATCAGGTACTTTTGCAAAATCAGTAACCTTGACAAGATTCATGCGATCTCTGATTGATATTCGTTTTATCTGCGATAAATCTGCTGGTTGCGGTTCTCTC
>JAFGJC010000285.1 GCA_016929305.1 candidate division CSSED10-310 bacterium
ACGCTTGACATTTTGTGCATTAACAAATTTGGACCCTATAGCAATGCAATCACTGGCATGAATGCAGCCGAAATCCTTGACTATTTGCACGAAAAGGGTTTCAACGTCGGTTTTTTATGCATGAACGCAGTGTATCGTGCAACCATCGGGGTGCAATGCCATCCCAAGGCTTATCCGGTGTGGCAGATGAGAACACTGTTTGACAGCGACAGAAAAAACCTCAGGTTGTTTCTGTGCCTGCTGAACGGCCTTCTACTTTTCCTCAAATCCAAGCGTATCCGTCATCGCACCGTTATTGTTATGACGGATCCGCCACTTCTATTTTTGTGGTTTCAACTTTTTCGGCATAGTCCGAGGATTAGACTGGGATATTTTGCGATGGATGTTTTTCCTGATGCATTCGTGGCGGGAAAATATATCAAGCCGAACAACGTATTTTACCGCATAATTGAGAAGATTGTCTATAGCCGCCCTCCTGATTTTCTCATAAGCCTTGGCTCCGGCCAGCGTAACTTTCTAATGTCCAAATTCAGAAGCAAGCCCGTCTCAATCATAACCACTTCCGGATTGACACCGGCTATCCCTCAGTGCCTATATCGGAAGGTTCCGTCTGAAAGGATTTCTTTCGGATACCTCGGTAACTTGGGCGAAGCTCACGACGAACACTTCGTTATGCAATTCATCGAGTCTCTGAATCCGAGAAAACACATCATGTACCTGAATGTATACGGCACTAAATCAAAAATCCTTTTATCCGCGATAAAGCACAATCCGGCTGTTGTGGTTTGTGATGCCGTACCCCTGAATGACTTCTGCTCGATAGATATCAGTGTAGTTTCATTACTCTCCGGATGGAAACATATCTGCATTCCTTCAAAAGCGATCACATCGATATTTTGCGGATGCGCTGTATTGCTGAATGTCTCTTCAGACTCGGATTTGTGGAGTAAGCTCTCAGAAGCCGGTTGGCATATTCCTCCTGGAGATAACTATCACGATGCAATCAACCAATTTCTCTCCGACCTCGATCATCATGAAATCATCGCAAAACGAAAAGCTGCCTTGAGAATAGCTCGCTGTTTTCAACGGATAAAAAAAAAGAGTTTTAAGACATTCGCCAGTTTATTGAGAAATTCATATACGGATTCCTCTTGCAGATAATCTGTTATGAACATAGGGATCGCGGATTGCAGGAAGGAGGCGAAATAGATAAATAGCCGTAGCTGTTTATCTATTTCGCCTCCTTCCTGCATTGTATGCAATTCACATAACTATACTGAGAACGAGTAGGATTCTTACATTAGTGTCATTCTAACAAATTCAATATCAACGCTTTAATGACATTTAATTTGTTCAGCGTTCGGCGATTTCTTTGAGTTTTTGTAGAGCTTTCGGCCACATATCTTTGAACATCTCAACGAACCGCTCTTCAGTGTCCACATCAACTTCGAACTTCGTCTGATTCCCCGATTCCGTCAGGGTATAATTCTCATATGCCGGCGCCCATTCCCTCACCGTCTCGCTAGTGGTGTCCTCTCGGTCGCCGTACACATATCCCAAATGCCGTATTGAAATGAAGGAATATCTTCTACTCTCAGCAATTTCCGAAACCATTCCCTCTTTCTCTCCTTTTTCACTCGTTCCCAGAAATCGAATCTTGGCCCCCTTCTCCCACCCTCCTTCAAAATGGGAGTTTTCATTGAAAACCCGGGTCCATTCTCTGAACTTTTTGTCATCGACGACTGCATCCCAGACGTTTTTAGAATTTGCGCGTATCGAAACTTCAAATTGCATTTTTACCATAAAATATTCCTTTCCTTTTCCCTGATTACATGGCAAATTATATGCCATAGGTTTAACATTGTTCAATGAAAATGACTCGACGTTTGGAGCCATCACTATTTATTTACGACAGGCGGAACCATTCTCAGTCGATGAAGTGCCGCTATTGACAGAGCTGGCTGACACTCTTCTCATGGGATTACCACGCTTCGCCTGCGCCATGCGAATGGCGCTGCAGAGGAAATGATTTACAAAGAACGCTATTTTACCAATACTATCCAGCAAACTACCGGAGAGCAGGGAGCGACATTTTTTTCACCCTTGAGAAAAAAGTATTTTATTTTTGTAAAAATTGAAAATCTCTATGAAAAAAACGGATAAGCGAAGGAGGAATCGGATTTGAAGCAGCAATTACGAACAGATGAACGATACAGCGTCATAAGCGACCATCGGTTCCGCTGCCCAAATTGGAATTCGGCACCGATAAAACATTTGAGATGGAACTTCATCGCAGGGTTTATAAATACTTTGAAATAGCACATATTCCGCACACGGCAACACCGGGGGTGTATGTCAAAGCGGTCCTCATTCTGACTTGTTTTTTAACCACGTATGTCTTACTGATGTTTATCGCCGACAGTGCGTGGCTGGCAATCGTATTGGCAATACTGTTCGGTTTTTCATTAGCGGGAATCGGTGCGAACTTGCAGCATGATGGTTCACATGGAGCATTTTCAAACCATGGTTGGATTAACAAGATGATGGCAACGACTATGGACCTCATTGGCGCGAGTTCCTACTTTTAGCGATGGAAGCATAAACGATTTCATCATATTTTTACCAATATAGCATTTTTCGATACCGACGTCGATTTGGGAATGCTCGGTCGGTTGGCACCGTCGAACAAGCGGTTCTGGTTCCACCGGTGGCAACATCGATACCTTTGGATATTTTATGGCCTGATGATAGTGAAATGGCAGCTTTTTGACGATTTCTATAATGCTTTACGGGGGCGGTGTGCAAACCATCATATCCCGAGACCCAAAGGCAAAGAACTTTTTATTTTTCTTGCAGGGAAAATTCTCTTTTTTTCCTGGGCATTTGGCCTCCCTTTATTCTTTCATCCTTTGAGTCAGGTGCTGCTTTTCTATGGACTGGCTATGGTAATCGCTATCGCGACTTTGAGTCTGGTATTTATTTTACCCCATGGCAGCGGTGAATCCGAATTCCCTGTTCCGGAAGAGAAAACAAGTCGCATTACTAATCAATGGGCTGTTCACCAAGTTCGCGTCACAGTCGATTTTATGCGTAACAGTCCCGTGGCGACCTGGCTTTCCGGAGGGCTGAATTTTCATCGTGAACATCACCTCTTTCCTGCAATGTGCCATGTTCACTACCCACGGATCGCGGGTATTGTTGATGAGGTCTGTGAGAAATTCGGCATTAAACATAGTGAGCATCATTCGTATGTTTCTGGCCTTGCCGCACATTATCGCTGGCTTCGGCATATGGGACGGGCTTTGTACGACTCTCACGAATTGCACGAAGGAATCGTGTTTTGTCTTTTGCTTCGACCGCAGCGGAAATGTTCGTTGGAGAACAGAATGGCCAGGACGGGCGCAGTACTTTCGGATCAGAACCAATTCAATCATACAACTTTCGGACTCCTCGCTCTGTGGTGTGTATCAGGATTCCACCAGGCATCTGTTCATGTTGAATAAATTCGGTACTATGCTCT
>JAFGJC010000286.1 GCA_016929305.1 candidate division CSSED10-310 bacterium
AGGCATTCTTAAAATTACGAGTCATGCAAATGCCGGCACTACCATTCAAGCCAACATTCCTATTAAACAGGACTATAAGCGAGAATACCATGATACGCGTATTGCTTGTTGAAGATCACACGATCGTGCGAAAGGGATTGAAACTTCTCATTGATGACACAAAAGACATTCGTGTCACCTCTGAGGCAACGGATGGAATCGAGGCAGTTCGAACGTGCAATTCATCCACTTTCGATGTTTTAGTACTTGACATAACGCTGCCAACGATGAACGGCCTCGAAGTGATCAAACGTTTGAAGTCTCAGAAAAACAAAACGCCAATACTGGTTTTAAGCATGCATTCCGAAGACATTTATGCAATACGTGCAATACGTGCCGGTGCTTCCGGGTATTTGACAAAGGACCGCGCTCCCGAGGAACTTATCGATGCCATCAGGCGCGTGGCGCGAAATCAGAAATACATCACCACTGAAGTCGCCGATATGCTCGTGTTGGAGGTTTCATCACCAGAGCATGAGGTTCCTCATAAATCACTTTCTGACCGTGAATATGAAATCATGATCAAAATAGCCTTGGGCAAGAGTTTGAGTCTTATTGCGCAGGAGCTGTTTTTAAGCATAAAAACAATCAGCACCTATCGCAGTCGGATTTTATTGAAAATGGGCATGCATTCAAACGCTGAGATCATCAAATATTCTTTGAAAAACAATCTCTTGCAGTAGCGTGTCGAGTAAGAAAATTGCTTGTTATTTCTTGACGTTCCGTCCGCTGTCGGATTTTTACTACATATCCGATTCCTAGTATCCTACTATTTTATTATCATTATTCTGATTTCGCTTTCTTTCTCGTAATCTCATAATTTATGTATTCTCATTCTGAAAAATATTTCACCAAGGATTTCACCAAGGATGTGTATGGATAAACCATTGCTGATTGTCGGGAAAAAAACCGGTGCCATTAGAAGGTTAACCGGCTATTACCTCGTCACAAAGGTGAACAATGAATCATACGGCGTGCGAATATCAAAAAAAAACAGATCCAATCGCGCGCTGATAGCAAAAAATCGTGCTCATGTCGTCAAAATAAAATCTGGCGATATTTACAAGGGTGTCTTTTTCGGATTCTCAAATGAAATCAAGCGCATACTGGCGCTGGCACATGTCGATAATCAAACAATATATCTGCTTTCGGATGATTTCATGCGCAAGGAAGATCATTCTCGTCGGGCTACTGCCATCTCTTCGACTCTACCCAGGAACCATGACAAATGATTAAGATAGCTTTTGCCGTGTCTTTGACTAATGATGATTTTAATGCGGTTTCCCGATTTTGCACCTGTCCAATCATTTGTATTTCTCATATCGGTTACATCCTGGAGATGGGCGGTTTTTTCAGAACAATAGCCGTAATCTGGAATTATGCAAGCAGCAATTGCTTGACACAACACGATATAGCAGTTATGACTGCGTCTGCTGCAGCGCATATCCCGATCATTATGATCGTGTCGGATAATAGCCCAGCCCGAGAATCGATGATTCGCATGCATGGTGTCTTTCATTATCTTATCCGGCCTTATGAAAGCGACGATCTCTCGTGCGTTCTGCATCAGGCGGAATCATTTGCTCTTCTTTATCAAACACTCGATGACTCGACAGATAATGAAAATATTGCAGTTAAAATTCATTCACCATGAACAGAAAGAGCGGTTTTTCCGTTATTCCGGGGACAGGGAACATGAAGTGTCTGCCTATGGATAACGGCGGGTGTTGTCGTATTTATCACTAGTTATTATCAGGAGAACTATAAAATCTGCTTTCCTACAATGCGACTCACAACCATTTTCAGCAGCAAAATGATCTGTATAATAATTACGGAGGTTAAGAATGCAATTTGTAAATAATGGTTATAATTACCCATTGTCACTCACCAAAATCACGAAGGAGGCGCAGTATGTCGATTGCTACTGAGAATGCTCGAACGGCGGAGCAGGCGTCGGAAATAGGGAGAAGATTGGCTGGAAAATACCTGACTTTTCTCCTTGGCTCTGAAGAATATGGATTGGAGATCCTCAAGGTGCAGGAGATTATCCAGATGCAGAAAGTGACGAAGGTGCCCAATACACCACATTTTGTCAGAGGAATCATCAATCTGCGCGGCAAGGTGATTCCGGTCATCGAACTGCGCAAGAAATTCGATATGGAAGCGCAAGCTGATACGGAAAAAACCTGTATCATAGTCGTGCGTATTGAAGTAACTTCGAACCAGATGGTAACCATGGGAATCATCATCGATGATGTCAAAGAGGTTTTGGATATTCATGAGGATAATATCGAGGAGACCCCTTCATTCGGCTCTGACACGTCCACCGATTTTATCATGGGCATTGGAAAGGTCGGCCAGAACGTCAAAATGCTTCTCAATATTGACAAAGTGCTATCAAATTCCGAAATTCAATCGATTTCTCATATAGCCAAAGCATAACCATGATTAATCAGATTAAAATAGGATTACATGCGTTATCTAACCGCAGTAAACGGTATTTTTTTACACTGTTTTGTTGGTATGGATTTTAAATATGGCATTTACCTATTTCTTTAGAGATACCCATACTTTGGAAAAATCTATTGAACAGTTTGTCCCATTCGTCATAGGGTATCAAAATATCTATATCTGGGATGCCGGTTGTGCATCAGGTCAGGAGGCCTATTCTCTGGCTATGCTATGCGCGGAACATATGGGGTATTTTGCCTTTAAAAACCTTCAGATCGATGCTACAGACATCGATGCAAGCAACCTTTTTGCCGATATCATCCGCCGCGGCCTCTATCCCAGCGATCAGGTGCAGCGGATTCCACCCTATTATCATCAGAAATACTTCACCGGTAATGAGAAGGGTGATCACTATGGCATCGATTCAAAACTGTGCAAACATGTTCGTTTTTATAAACACGATCTGCTTTCATTGCAGCCGATACGGACCAATTATAGTCTGATTGTGTGCAAAAACGTATTGCTCCATTTCAACGAAATGGAACGGCGTAAAATTATGGCTTTGTTCTATCAGTGCCTGCGCAGCGGCGGATTTCTAGCGATGGAGCAGACACAAAAAATGATTCACGGTTTTGAGGATAAATTTACACTTGTCGCAACGGACGCGCAACTATATCGAAAAATTGACACAGTAGATAATTCTATGGTGATATCAGACTGCAAAACGACAAGCGCTTATTATTGAAGAAATTACTTTTAATTGAAAACCTATTATTATCAAACCAATCGTTTAAACAAAAGGAGTTTTACGTATGCTCAACAAAATCAAACTTGGACCGAAACTGATCGGCGGATTCCTGATCATTGCGCTTATCGCAGGGGGCATCGGAATTTTCGGCATCAGCAGTATGAAAAAAATCGATAACGCCGATACGATGTTATATGAAAAAATAACGAAACCTTTAGGCAATTTGATATTTATTGCCTCATCATTTCATCAGATACGCGCCAACATGCGCGATATGGTCAGAGTCAATGATGCCGCTGCAATAGAGCAAAAAACGGTTCGCATCAGCGGACTCGAAGAAATCTATCAAAAAAATCTTGATGAATATAAAAAAAGTATCCTCAACGACGAAGACCAAAAACTATTCGACGATTTACTCTCCGTCAACAAGCAATTCGACGAAGGAATGAAACGGCTTTATGGACTTGCAAAGGACAATAAAGATGCTGAATCATGGGCGTATATCGACGGCGATTTGGGTGTCGTTGCCCAGAATCAACAGACTCTCATAGAAAAAATCACCGATCTAAACATAAAAACGGCTCAAGAGACCTCCAGCAATAACACGGCCACCGCAAACAAGGCATCTATGATCATGATTATTACGCTTGTTATTGGAGTCTTGTTTTCCTGTATCCTCGGAATATCGCTTACTATTTCAGTGACTCGCCCTTTAAATAAGGGAGTGGTCATGCTGCAAGAGCTGGGTAAAGGCCACCTGAACAACCGATTAAACATGAAACGTGACGACGAGATTGGCATTCTTGCCAAAACAATGGATGAATTTGCCGAGGATCTTCAAAAGGTAGTTGTTGGCACTATGCAAAAAATCGCAGACGGCGATGTGAGCTCTGAAGTGGTTGCTAAAGACAATCAGGACGAAATTAATCCGGCATTAAAAAAGGTCATAGAATCTCTGCGTGGGCTTATTGCCGAAGCAGGTATGCTGCGTAGTGCTGCGGTTGATGGTAAATTGGACACCCGGGGCAATACCGATAAATTCAAAGGTGCTTATAAAGACATTGTTCAAGGAGTCAACGACACCTTGGATGCCGTCATAGGACCCCTCAATGTCGCTGCTGAGTATGTCGACCGAATCAGCAAAGGAGACATACCACCGCTCATTACCGATAGTTATCATGGCGATTTCAATGAAATCAAAAACAACCTCAATCAATGTATTGAAAGCCTCCAAAATTTAATCATCGATGATGGTGGCGTAGTGCTGAGTGCTGCGGCAAACAAGGATCTGACAAAACGACTGAAAAAAACGTACCTCGGAAAATTTGCAGAGATGAAGGATAATATAGACAAAGTTGTCGAAACCCTTGATCTGGCGCTGATTCAGGTTGCCCAGGCAACTGAACAGGTATCATCGGCGAGCCAGCAGATTTCAGCAGGAAGTCAGACTCTTTCACAAGGCGCCAGTGAACAGGCCAGTTCATTGGAGGAGGTATCAAGCAGTTTGGAAGAGATGGCTTCGATGACGAAACAGAATGCGGAAAATGCAACTCAGGCAAAAACTCTGGCATACGAGGCAAATAATAATGCTTCGGTCGGTACAGAATCGATGAAAAATATGGATGCATCAATCAATAAAATCAAAGAATCTTCAGATCAAACCGCTAAAATTGTCAAAACCATCGATGAAATTGCTATGCAGACCAATCTTTTGGCGCTTAATGCAGCGGTTGAAGCAGCCCGCGCAGGAGAAGCTGGCAGAGGTTTTGCCGTGGTAGCAGAGGAGGTCAGAAATCTTGCGCAGCGAAGCGCTCAAGCCGCCAAGAACACTGCAGATATGATTGCCGAATCAGTGAAAAATGCCGAGGGAGGCGTTAAAATTGCCTCAGAGGTTTCAAAGTCATTCGAATCGATAGTAACCAGTATTAAAAAGGTGAATGACCTCGTTGCTGAAATCGCCGCAGCATCGCAGGAGCAATCCCAAGGTATAGACCAAGTGAATACAGCTGTGGCGCAAATGGATACGGTAACACAGCAGAATGCCGCTAATTCCGAAGAATCTGCTTCATCGTCGGAAGAATTAAGTTCACAAGCCCAAGAACTTGCGCAAATGGTCAGCCAGTTTCAATTGTCACAGAAAATATCCAGCCAATCAGCAGTTCATTCACACCGGGAAAAACGGGAATCGCAATCTGTCACTGTTGCTCATGCCGGAAACCAGGGAGTTGAGAGACGAAAGACACGGCAATCACAAAAGAGAGGCAATGTTGCCCTTCTACCTGAGAAAGAAATCACTCCAGCGGACATTATTCCATTAGATGCGGAAGATTTAAAGGAATTTTAGGTATTGATGACCTGCTTATCTGAAAACCAAAGAGGTTGCCTGTAACCGGTATACATGAACATATATAGAAAGGTTCAGGCAGCCTCTGTTCGCAGTATAGTTGCCATTCAAATGAGAGACCTTATGCTTCATCTTCCCGATAGGTCAATTTATTTCGTATGACGAGAACAGACTCATTTTCAATTTTAAATTGTGGAATACCGCACACTCTTGAAGCAGATGATGAAACCACTTATTTGGGGATATTATGATCATAAAGGGATATCAGGATAGAGATGGCAGGGAGTTTTTAAATGCATCGAAACGTGAGGCAGAACATCCTAATGATTCAGGTGTTTTTAACGAAATGACAACGGAAAGAATCCTGAGTCAGGACCGATCTCTTCTGGAGGAATTCATTGCGGAAACACGCAATCAATGTCATGCAGTTAAATGTCTTTTTCTCGCGCTTGCCAAAGATCCTGAAAATAAAGAACTCATAAACACTATTTTCATGGCCTTTCATACAATTAAAAGCGCTGCCGGCTACCTTCAACTGACCGATATTAATAATCTCGCCCATGCAGCAGAATCATTGATAAGTATGACGCAGAAAATGCAATTGCAATTCCACATCAGCCACATCGATCTTCTCCTTGAAGCTGGTTATTATATTGTGTCAATCGTCGAACAGGTGGAAAAGACGTTGCAGGGAGAAGGATATCAGCGGATACAGGGAGTTGATAGTCTGATTACACATCTTGAATCATCGCAGTTAGAACGACACTGTTCAGTGGAGGGAACTACGGTTTTGCAGTAAGGTGTTGATAATAAATATGATATGGAAAAAAGTTACTGTCGAATCATAATCGATGTTGGATTTCATCAACGAGTGGAGACAAGGATTACGGTTGGAAAATACCAAGCACAGTGTGATTGCGGTAGAATTTTGAAATGATACCGGTTTGAAATTCAGTTGATGGTCCAGAATGTTTTTAAAAAAG
>JAFGJC010000287.1 GCA_016929305.1 candidate division CSSED10-310 bacterium
AATGGTGTGAATGTTACCGGAAACAAATATTATACCGCAACCGGAGCCTGGCAGACCTGGCGCACGGAAGTCATTACCGGCGTCGCTCTTGAGGCAGGTCAACAGGTGATGCGCATTATGATGGACGGGAATGATTTCAACATCAACAGCTTCAATATCCGGATCGAGAAAAATCTGGTCTATCCCGAAGTTGTTCTTACTTCACCTGATGACAAATCCGATTATTATCGGGGTGATGATATTGATATTACAGCCGAAGCATCGGATGCGGATGGCACCATTACCCGTGTTGAATTCTATGCCGATGAAGATAAAATCGGGGAAGACCGGACATCCCCTTACGGCATGATCTGGGAGGATGCACCCATCGGCAAATGGGATCTGAAAGTCGTTGCCGTAGACAATGATGGCGCCAAAACCACATCCAAAAAGGTGGATATTACGGTTCACTACCCGGATTTCCAACATGACCTTGTTTTCTTCCCTGAAAGGGGATTTTACGACAGCAATTTCACCCTGCAGATATCAACGGACCTGGAAGGCGCGATCATTCAATATACACTGAACGGCGATGATCCCCTGGAAGCAGCGTCTCCGTATGCCGATGCATCTCCTGTTTCCATCGACATCAATCCATCCAGCACCCGGGGCCGCGGCCGCACGCCGGGTGTGGTGGTTCGGGCAGTGGCGCTTCTGAACGGTGCGCAGGCTTCCAAAATTATGACCCACAGCTATATTTTTATAGACAAAGTGAAAACCCAGTCCGATCCGGGTGGTGATTGGCCGGATCCCGGTGTAAATGGACAACAATGGCATTATAACATGAATGCCTCTGTTGTCAACAACGCCAGCTATCGTGACCTGATCGATGATGCTTTGCTCGATATCCCTACCATCTCGATAGTTACCGATCTGGATAATATGTTCGGATACCAGGACGGTATTTATGTCAATGCCTGGTTTCACGGCGAAGACTGGGAACGGCCCTGTTCGGTCGAGCTGATCAATCCCGATGAAAGTGAAGGATTTCAAATCAACGCCGGTGTGCGTATCCGTGGCGGATGGAGCCGGCACGGCAACTACCCGAAGCATGCATTCCGGCTGTTCTTCAAGGAAAAATATGGCAAATCAAAATTGAAGTTCCCTCTGTTCGGTGAAGAAGGTGTGGATGAATTCGTCAAGGTCGATCTGAGGACCAGTCAGAATTATGCCTGGAGCAATGGTTATGTGATGGAAAACACCATGAACCGGGATGTCTTCTCACGCGAACTGCAGCGCGAAATGGGCCAGCCTTATACACGCAGCCGTTACTATCATTTATACATTGATGGGATGTACTGGGGACTTTATCAGACCCAGGAGCGTCCTGAAGCCAATTTTGCCGAAAGCTACCTCGGAGGTGATAATGACGATTATGATGTAATTAAAGTGGATATCGGTGATGATTTCAATCTTTATGAAATAGAGGCAACAAATGGCAATAAAGATGCATGGCGCGATGTGTGGGATGCCAGCCAGACCGGGTTCAGCTCCAATACCAATTATTTTAAACTCGAAGGACGGACACCCGATGGTGAAAAAGATCCGGACGGCCGAAAACTGGTGGATATTGACAATTTAATTGATTACATGCTTATCATTTTTTACACCGGCAATTTTGATGCGCCTGTCAGTAAATTCAGGGGGAATCAACAACCCAATAATTTCTATGCAATTTACAATCGGAGTGCCAATGAAGGATTTAAATTTTTTCAGCATGATTGCGAACATACGATACTCGTTCATGATGCACCTCCGGGCGTCGGTATCCGGGAGAACCGGGTTAATATTGGAGAAATTAATGAAAATCCCATGTACGTGGGACAGTTAGAATATTTTCATCCACAATGGCTGCACTATCGCCTGACGGACAATGATGAGTATTGTATCCGATTTATGGACCATGTATATAAGCACTTTTACAATGGTGGTGCCATGACACCGGATCGTCTTGTCGATCTTTTCAGAGAAAGCAGCGATATGATTGAAATGGCTATTATTGCAGAATCCGCACGCTGGGGGGATCTGAACCGTTCAAAGTTGAGAGCCTGGCAACCGACTATTCATGAAATTATCGACGCATACTTCCCTCGGCGGGGCGAGATCGTACTCGACCAGCTGGAGGAAGTGGATCTGTTTTCATTTAATTTGCCGCCTGTATTTCGACAGAATGGAAATGAAATTGCCCAGCTGGTTTTTCAAATTTCAGGCACCCTGTCTTTGGAACTGGCACATACAGCCGGTTCCAGTGGCTCGATCTATTACACCCTGAACGGGGAGGACCCCAGGGCTGTTGGCGGCACTCCGGCAGCTGGTGCATTGAATGCCGGTAATGGTATCACACTGTCAATCACTGCTTCAACACAATTAAAGGCACGTACCCTTCGTAACGGACAATGGAGTGCCCTGCATGAGCTTAAATTGATTGGAAAAGACAATCTAAATGTTTTGAGAATCACCGAAATTCATTATCATCCGCTTGATGAAGGTGCAATCAGCGGGAAAGAATACGAATTTATCGAATTGAAAAACACAGGCAATACCGAACTGAATATTTCGTTGGCCACGTTTGTCAATGGAATCGATTATACTTTACCTTCAGGAACCATTCTGGATCCTGCTCAAATAATTGTCATAAGCTCCAATGCAGGTGAATTTCAAAATCGATATCAATTTGAACCTTTCGGCGAATATGAAGGTCAACTGGACAATGGTGGTGAACGGCTGGTGCTGACAACAGCTGCCGGCGATACACTGGCCAATGTCCGGTACGACGATGAAAGCCCCTGGCCGGTTGAGGCGGATACAATGGGATACTCGCTGGTTTATAAATATATTGAGAATGATGTTTCCGATCAGAGCAATCCTGCCAGCTGGCGCCCTTCTTATAACATAAACGGATCTCCCGGTGCCGATGATCTGGCAAGTGCAGTTGACGACATTGACATTGCCATTCCGGATGCATATTCTGTTTTTCAGAATTATCCCAATCCCTTTAATCCGACAACCTGTATTGAATTTACGCTTAAAGCAGATACAAAAGTAAAACTGTCCGTTTTTGATATTACGGGGAAGCATATCAAAACCC